>DASVEA010000256.1:0-6052 GCA_036380815.1 Nitrospiraceae bacterium | reverse complement strand
AGAAGATCGATGGCATCTTTGGAGAACTCTTGGGGTGGCCGATTGTCTTCTTCGATTCGTTTGGCCAGAAAATGTTTGGCGAGGAGCGGAACGTCTTCACCACGCTCCCGGAGCGGGGGCAAATACAGCGCAATGACGTTGATGCGGTAGTAGAGATCCTCGCGGAATTGCCCCTTGCGAACGAGTTCCTCGAGATTCTGGTTCGTCGCCGTCACAATGCGCACATCTACTTTGATGGATTGCACACCGCCGACTCTGGTGAATTCTCGTTCTTGCAAAACGCGCAGCAGCTTGGCTTGCGTCATAGCGCTGAGGTCGCCGATCTCGTCGAGGAAGAGCGTACCGGTATTGGCGAGTTCAAATTGCCCGACTCGACGGGCCGTGGCATCCGTAAATGAGCCTTTCTCATGGCCGAACAGCTCACTCTCGATGAGCGTTTCAGGAAGGGCGGCGCAGTTCAGCGCGATGAAGGGGCGCTCGCGCCTGCCGCTATTATAGTGGAGCGCCTTGGCGACCAGTTCTTTTCCTGTGCCGCTCTCGCCGGCGATCAGGACAGTCGTGCGGCTGTCGGCGACTTGTTCGATCTTGGTGTAGATATCCTGCATCGACGGGCTCTTGCCGATCAGGTTGTGAAAGGCGTAGCGCCGAACGACTTGCGCACGGAGTTGTTTTACCTCTTGTTGGAGCTCCTGGTCATTGAGCGCACGCTCGACGATGATACGGAGCTCTTCCACGTCGAAGGGCTTTGAAAGATAGTCGGCCGCGCCGAACTTCATCGCATCGACGGCGGTTTTGACTGATTTCGTTCCTGTCAGCATGATGACCGGTGCCGTACGGTCCTCGGCGCGCATGGTTTGGAGTACCGACAGCCCGTCAGTGCCCGGCAGGATGACGTCCAGAAGGACCAGGTGGGGGGCTTCTTTGCGAAACAGCTCGAGCCCCTCCTGGGCATCGGCGGCTTGGATCGTTTCGTAGGTCGGCTCCAGCACCGCTTTCAATGAGGCCCTGACTCGGGCCTCATCATCGATCAACAACACTCGTTTTTTCATACTGGTGTCCATAGGGTGTTGGCGGCTATGCGGGTAACGCAGGCAGGCTCACGAAAAACGTGGTGCCGACACCGACCGAACTCTTTACCCGGATCTCGCCGTGATGCTCTTGAATAATTTGATGGACGATCGTCAAGCCAAGTCCCGTTCCTTCGTGTTCTCCGCTCTCGTGTTTCGTCGTGAAAAACGGGTCGAAGATGTGTTCGAGATTCATATCCTGGATTCCCTCACCGGTATCCGCGATCTCGACGTGTGCCCAGACGTCCCCGCCCGGCTTCACCAGCTTGCGGGTCTGAACGCGTAAGCGCCCACCCGCTCCTGCCATCGAGTCCATGGCATTGAGGAGTAGATTGAGCAGGACCTGCTTGATCTGCTGTCGGTCCAGCATGACACGCGGCAGGTCGGACGCCAATTCTTTTTCAATCTTGATCCCATGGCTGTCTGCCTTGACATCAATGAAATACAGGCAGGAGGCGACAATGTCGTTGAAGTCCTCCTCCGTTAGCTTGGGTTCCATGTATCGGGCGTAGTCGAGAATTTCTTGGATCAGCCGTTCGATCCGATACACATCGTCGAGCACCACTTTGCTGAATTCTTGAATAAACTGGGGATCGTCTTTTCGTTCCGGGGCCAATTGGATGAAGGTTTTGATCGATGTGAGGGGGTTTCTGATTTCATGGGCAAAGCCGCCGGCGATCGTCTCAAGGGATTTCAGCCGATCCGTGCGTTTCATGAGCGTGTGCGAGTGATGGAGATCCTCGTACAGCATAATGGTATCTAGGGCATTCGTGGCGGTTTGTGCCAGTGCGGCGAGCATGGATCTGGTCAGCGCATTTTCTCTATCTGTAGGTATTGCCGGGCCGAGCAGTGAGAATGCGATGAGACGGCCTTTATTGAGGTGTGGCACGATGCGTGTGGCCTGCATGGATTCCATGGCTGCGCGTGCGGCGGCTCCGGAGTCAGTTTCTTGAAGGGCTACAGCCGGGTCGGCCTGCGGCATGATTCGGTTGGTTGCGAGTAGGTGGTGGGGCAGAGGGTGGCCTGCGGCCATTGTCGGTGGAATAAGCATGGGGGCGATCGGGCCAACCATGCTGGCTCGGCGATAGCATTCATGCTCACGATCCAACAGGAACAGTGCCCCATGAGTCGTGCCACCTGCGCGACAAAGCTCTTGGATAATGCGATTCCCGAGTGTCGTCAGGTCGGTCATCGTTCCCAGGTCGGCCGCAAACTGCGTGACGATGCCCAATTGTATGCTTAAGGATGGTGCCACGGTATCGGTATTCAGTGGGCGTGATGTCATAACGAACTGGGAGCGCAGGGACGCCATGTGACCCGTCAGCGGCAATGCAGTTTGAGTATGAAACGGTTATGTGTTCAAAGATGTACGAGTGGGAGTATACACGGCTCGGGTACGTTCAGCTAGAGGATTGATCTTTTTCAATGACGGCACAGAGGGCATGCCCATCGAACGCAGGAAGGATGCGGCATGTGAGGATACCTGCATGCTGGAGGAAGGAGGTCAGCGAGGAGCGGTCGAAGGTATGTAGCAACCCATGCCGGATGGCCTCTCGGAGTCGCCCCAGGTAGTGCAGGACAATCTGGGCTTGTGGACTGAATTCATCCTGATTCGCTCTCTGGAGATGCCGGCGATAGAGCACCGAGAAATCGGTGTCGGGGTGGAATACCGTGAGGACCAAGCGCCCCTGCGGATGGAGCACACGGTACAGCTCCCGAATCGTGACCAGTGGAGAAGGGACGAACGGGAGGGACAGATTGCAGACGATGCGATGGAGGGAGTGATCCTTGATGGGAAGGCTCTGCGTCCAATCCGCGTGCATCCATTCGGTGGTCAAGGGGGGGTGGATGGTGAGGGTGCCTCCGAAGTCGTTGTTGAGTTCCCGGTGCAAGGCACGAAGACTCTGTCGGGCCTGCAGTAGCGAGTCTTGAGAATGTCCCAGCCCGATCACCCGAACGGGACGCTCCGGATTCCATCCACGCTGTCGCGAGCGGTAGGCCTGGTTGACCATCGTAGTTCGCACAAAATCGCCGTGGCCGACTCCCACGTCGACAAGCATGGAGCCCGGATCGAGCGGGCTGACCAGCCGGTAGAGATCGTCCAAGAGCTTCCAGTGCTCATGGAGGTTTCCGAGTTGGGGAAGCTGCAGGTGTGCGACCCTCAAGGCCTCACGCGCGCTCTGCGAGAGATTGTGGCGAAGACGGGTGCGCTCCATCTCGATGCGCTGTTGACGGGCCAGCATGCGACGGGTGTGTGTGTGGAATTCAGCCGGAACGGTCGGCAGCGAGACGCTTGCGGCGATCTGCTCCAGGATCTTTTGGAAGGCCGGGGGGTGTTGTTCGTTGAGCGGGAGATTCTGGCCGAGCAGCGGTGTGGGGACTGTTGCCAAACGGGTATGGGCTCCCAACGCGGTGAGGAACGCCTGCGGGAGGTCAGCTGGAGGCAAGGGCCCGAGCGGGCTGCTGGGAATTGTGAGAATGGCGGACGGAGAGCGAAGGAGGCGCAGATCTGCAATCGTGGAGGCCAGATCAGTAAAGTGGCCTGCGACGATATCGCCGACAAAGCGATCGATATTGACGTTGAGCCCGAGCAGATTAGAGATGCCGCGTCGGAGTCCATATCGGTGGTCGGCCACGAGATCATGACCATGGACAGTCATGAGCATGGCTTGAATATCGACGACAGGATTGATTAGGAGAAGCAGGTCGAGGGGACGGGATTGCACCGCCATTTTGAGGGCAACGCGTGCGGCCATGTCACTCGCCATGACAATCAGAGGAGCGGTTGGCCACGTATGCTGCACAAACTCCGTAACTTTAAGGAGGTCGGCTTGCATGCTTCGTAAGGTCACTTGTTGCAGCTCGCCGTCGCTCAGCCCCACGTGATTGGTGTGGTCGTAACGCAAGACGCGGAGTCGGTGATGCGCCAGGTAGTACGACAACGTACTGGCATCCAACGCGGTCTGGCCATAGCCGGGAGCAATGATAACGACTGGTGTGTTCGGTGCAAGCGACTGGCGAAGATGGTCGTCAGCGATCATGATCGTCAGGCCGCGTGGATTCCGACACTCTCGTGGAATACTGACGACCGACACCTGCTGTGAAGAGGGTTCCGATTCGCCCGGGGACGTCAGATGTTGTCGGACGACACGGTTCACTTCGCGCGCAGCGTAGGGTGTGAGGCCCTGAAAGCGGAGCCCGACCCGAAGGGCGGGGTCGGAGCCTTGGTGACGAAACTCGCTGTGCACTGCGGGGTCCGGAGCCGACCAGATCATCCGAGCGGGCAGTGCAGCGTCCGGCGCCTCCGGGTCATGGGTCCCGGGGTGTTTCTGGGTTTGTGCGGCGGCGAAATGCAGCGTGGCAATTCCATTCAGGAGTTCAGGGCGAGCGTTGAGGTGAAGACAGGCACCGTCTCGGCTGAGGTTGGTGGTGAGCGCTTCGAGGCGGTAACTACTTCCGGCGGCATCTGTGATATCGAGCCGGACCGGGAGCTGCAAGGTTACGCGTACGGCCTCACGCGGATCGTAATCTTGTCGCTCGCCTGGTACGAGGGGGTTGCCGGCAGTCAGATTGCCCGGTGGTTCTGCCGCAAGCAGCACTTCAAGGGAGAAGGGCACAGTCTGTTCCTGCGCAGCCTGGATTAGCGAGGCCAAGACGGCGCCCTCTTCTCGCTTGGGAGGCTCAAACGTCACAATCAACTGAGAGGCCGGTGTTTTGGTTTGGAGTGAGAGTGAGACGGAGCGCTCCTGTGCCTTACCTTGTAACTCGAGAATTCCCACCGCCGTCTTGACTACGACATAGGCGTCTTGTGGCGGGACGGCGGGGAAGTCGCCGGGGAGCGTCACGCAAGTTCCTCCGAGGCTGAGGTTGGAAATGGTGCCATCCCACGTTGCTGACCCGACGGTGATCGTGGCCGGCAGGGTGGTTAAAATTCGAGGTGAGTGGCGCCGTTCCTGTGGTGGTCTGTCGGAGGCGGCTGCAGGAACAGGTGCCGTCGTGGCGCTCTGTATGTCAGGCACGAGTTCGGGCGTGGCAGCAGCGTCGGCCATCGGCAGCGGGAGTATCTCGATGGGGACGCGAGAGGCAACCGGTAGACGGAGGATCATACGAAGGGGCCCCTGCATCGGGGCCGACAAATCCAAGGTGCCATCCAGTTGGCGGGCGAGTTGATACAACTCGATGAGATCAATGGACGGGGGTGAAGTTGCCGGAGTTGCTGCCGCCCACCCCATATCGGACTCGAGCAGTTCGACTTCGACTTCAGTAGGCGGGGCGAGAGGGAAAAGGGCAGGGGCGTCTGCTGAGATGGAGGAAGGCCCCACTGCGCGCGTGCTCACGATAAGTCGATGCGCCCGGCCGACCGTCAGCAAATAGGTCTGTGCGTAATTCAGGAGAGCGTGAGTGAGTTGCGTGACCTGTTCGCGATCGCCGACGAGGGGGGGGAGGTGCGAGGAGAACTGTCGGATGATGCACGCACCATCTACAATTGGCAGGGTCGTAGACATGAGTACGTCGTCAAGGATGTCGTTGATCGTGTGTCCTAAGGCGCCTTCCGCTCTTTCGTGGAGGGCCTGCGTCAGCTGTGCTCCGAGTTTTGTCGCTTCTGAGGCGTGGCCGGCGAGTGTTTCGGCCTGGTCGTCCAGACGTGCACTGCGAATGGTGGCAAGGAGTTGTTGGGACTGTGTCAGCAGTGAGGTCAGTGGATCGTGCAGCTGTTGGGACAACAGTGTGACTCGTTGGGTCAGCGCGAGCAGTGCATCCCCATGCCGGAGTTGCTGGCGAAGTTGATGAATCGTGCGGTCTTGTTGTTTGGGTTGGGAAAGATCTCGGATCAGTCCCACTGTGCCGAGAAATCGGCGAAGGGTGTCATAGAGTCCTCTGGCGCTGACCTCCGCAGTGAGAGTCAGTGGCTTGTTGTCCTGAGTGGGTTTCCCTCGCAAGATCAATTCAAGGCGGCTGGTGCCCCGCGCTCCGGAGCGGCGTTC
>DASVEA010000255.1:0-2890 GCA_036380815.1 Nitrospiraceae bacterium | reverse complement strand
ACGATCGTGAACACGATGACGCCAAAGCCGATCGGAATGCCCATGGTCATCACCCCGGCGCCAAGTTTCTGTGACAGAAAGCTCTTATTAAACGCCACCAGCAGAATGAAGCCGTAGTAGGCGATCATCATCATCAGGGTCAGCCACCAGCCGAAGCGGGTTCGCTTGGCTTTCAGCGCCTGATAGTTCGGATTGTTCGCAATTCGCGCGACCAATTCAGTATCCACGGTGCTTCCTCGAAGTCATTGGTTCGATACCGATTTCGACCCTGCAAAGATGCGTACATCGCTCGCGTACACAGTCCTTATGCGCGACCAACAGCGCAACACCGTGCCCGCAGCGACCTGCATACGGACTAAGTGGGCGCTATCGCTTGATCAGCGGCGAGGCACCCACGACGGCATTGTCACTTGAACGTAGCTGTGCTGCAAGAACACGACGATTTCTGAGCGCCGCTACCCCCGGCATCGGTTCCCCATGTACTTATCCTACCCCTGCCTCTTTTAGCACTTGTCCCGTGTACGACCGCTTGGACCTTGCAATCTCCTTTGGCGGTCCCTCTGCGACAATCTCACCGCCGCGATCGCCACCTTCCGGGCCGAGGTCAATGACCCAATCCGCATTCTTGATTACATCGAGGTTATGCTCGATCACTACCACGGTGTTGCCGGCTTCGACAAGCCGATCGAGCACGTCGAGCAACCGCTGCACATCGGCAAAATGAAGCCCGGTCGTCGGTTCATCCAAGATGTACATCGTGCGTCCAGTTGGACGTTTCGACAGTTCGCGCGAGAGTTTGACTCGTTGCGCCTCTCCCCCGGACAGCGTCGTGGCAGACTGGCCAAGTTTCACGTAGTGCAACCCGACATCATGCAAGGTGTCGAGTTTCCGCTTGATGAACGGGATATACTCGAAGAACTGCACGGCATCGTCCACCGTCATATTTAACACGTCGGCGATGCTTTTCCCTTTATGGTGAATCTCCATCGTTTCGCGGTTGTACCGTTGGCCCTTGCAGACCTCGCAGGTCACATAGACATCCGGCAGGAAATGCATCTCGATCTTGATCAACCCATCGCCCTGGCAGGCCTCACAGCGGCCTCCCTTCACATTGAAACTGTAACGGCCAGGCTTATAACCCCGAACGCGGGATTCGGGCAGATTGGAGTAGAGATCCCGGATGAAACCGAACAGACCTGTATAGGTCGCCGGATTCGAGCGCGGAGTCCGGCCGATCGGGGACTGATCGATGTCGATCACTTTATCAAGCGCGTCGGCACCCAGCAGTTCCTTGCAGCCATCGATCTTCGGTTTTTTGTGATAAAGCAACTGGGAAAGGGAGTGGAACAGCACCTCAAGAACCAGCGTGCTCTTTCCTGACCCCGACACGCCGGTCACACAGGTGAGCAGACCGAGCGGAATCTTGGCGGTCATCCCCTTGAGATTGTGTTTCGTGGCCCCCATGATGGACAACAGCCCCTTGGCCTTGCGCTGACGGCGAGGAAGGCTGACCATTTGCGTGCCGCGGAGATACTGGCCCGTCAGCGAGTCGGGATTCCCTATGACGTCATTCGGCGTCCCTTGGGCGATGACTCTCCCCCCCTGCGTTCCGGCACCCGGCCCCATATCCAGTAGGTGGTCTGCCGCCATCATGGTTTCTGCGTCGTGCTCGACCACCACCACTGTATTGCCCAGGTCACGCAGGCGAAGCAAGGTCTGGAGCAAGCGCCGATTATCCCGCTGATGGAGACCGATCGAGGGCTCGTCGAGGATGTAAAGGACGCCGACAAGGCCGGACCCGATTTGCGTGGCGAGCCTGATGCGCTGGCCTTCCCCACCGGACAACGTGGCGGCCGCCCGATCCAACGTCAGATAGTCCAGACCGACGTTGACGAGAAACCCGAGCCGCTCGCGAATCTCTTTCAAGATGCGATGGGCAATCACCAGTTCGCGCTCGGTGAATTTCAACGCACTGAAGAAGTCGGCAGCCGCTCGCACGGAGAGATGCGTCACCTCCGCAATCGACTGTGTGGCCACCTTGACGGACAGGCTTTCGGGCCGCAGCCTCGCGCCCTTGCAGACTTCGCAGGGTTCCAGCAACGTGAAATCTTCATCGTCCGAACTGCCGGGTGTCATGGCGTAGCCGATGCCGTCGCAAGCCGGGCAGGCTCCATGCGGGCTGTTGAACGAAAAGACGCGCGGCGTAATTTCCGGATAACTGATGCCGCAGCGAATGCAGGCGAGCTTCTCGCTATACAGTGACACTTTCCCATTGTCCGCCAACACCCCGACAAGCCCACCGGCGAGTTTCAGCGAAGTTTCCACCGAATCGGTTAATCGTCTCGTCAACGCTTCGCCCGGTTTCATCACCAGCCGATCGACCACGATTTCGATCGTGTGTTTCTTCTGTTTATCGAGCGTGATGTCCTGGCCCAACTCAACCAACTGACCATCGACCCTGGCCCGGACGTAGCCGGCCCGGCGCATGTCGAGTAGTTCTTTTCGATACTCTCCCTTCCTGCCGCGAACGATCGGGGCTAATATCTGAAACCTGCTCCCCTCCGGCAGCAAGCCAATGGCATCGACCATCTGCTGCACGGTCTGCGCCGTGATTTCCTTGCCGCACCGAAAGCAGGAGGGGCGTCCGACCCGGGCAAAAAGGAGACGGAGATAGTCGTAAATCTCCGTCACGGTTCCGACCGTGGACCGGGGATTGTGGCTGGTGCTCTTTTGCTCGATGGAAATGGCGGGCGAGAGCCCTTCGATCGAATCGACGTCGGGCTTGCCCATCTGTTCGAGGAACTGGCGGGCATAGGCCGAGAGCGACTCGACGTACCGGCGCTGCCCCTCGGCATAGATCGTGTCGAAGGCCAGCGACGACTTGCCCGAC
>DASVEA010000254.1:0-8881 GCA_036380815.1 Nitrospiraceae bacterium | reverse complement strand
CTTTGCCGCAGCATCGGCAACTGCCAATGAGGCCTCGATCAGGGTTATCGCAGTGACAATCGATAGGGTTCCGGCGAGGAACAAGATCGTGATCCAGCCGCGCTGGAGGATCTGCAGGCGCATTATTTCGTAGGTTCCCCTAGTATGAAGGAGGAGAAGAAGGCGGTACTGTACCATGCTGCGTTGAGGACCTGAAAGGGGCAGGGGAAGCCGATTCACCGGCTGGCAGGCTGTTCAAAATGGCCGTCAGCATAAGAAGACCGTTATTTAGTTTGTCTGGTCTGTCTGGTTTTTTGGCTCAACGAAACTAACTAGATGAACTAGACGAACGACACACGAGAGGGCGACCCATCTACTTGTTATTCGACCACGATCACGGCCTTCATGTCATGACCCGGCATATCGCATAGGTAAGAGAAGGTTCCGGTACGTGCCGGCGTGAATTGAAACTCAACCAGGCCCTCAGGCGGGATGATCACTCGCTTGAGTCCGTCTGGACCGAACTCCTGGGCCCCGTTGCCGCCCACGTTCAAGTCGACGCTGAGAAAGAGTTCCTTGGCCACCACGGTATGGAGTTCCGTATCATGGTTGCGGAACCGCAGCACTGTCTTTTGATCATGATGTAATAGGACGTGGTTCGGAATGAACATCCGCCCGCGAATTTCTACGATGATCGATTCCACCTCGACCTCAGTTGGGAGCGCGCTAGGAGTCTGTTCGTCATTGCCGTTCGCCGCAGTAGAAGGGTCAATGTCGGACAGGCTCCTTGTGGGTGTTGCGAGTACCAGAGCCAGGCACATGAGTCCGAGCGTTCCTCTCACCGTGCGTTGGCCGCATCGAGGATCGCGCGGCGCATGTTCATCCGGTCGACCGACGTCAACTGTGGGACTGGACGATGTCGGCAGAGCGTGACCGTGTGCTGGAGGGAGGCGATGAAGACTTCGCAATTCGGACAGGCTCCCAGATGTCGGCGTATCTCCCGGCAAATGTCGGAGGGGAGTTCGTCGTCGATATAGGCAGACAACTGCCGGAGAAGATCCGCGCAATGGCCTTGGCCATGCGTATGGAGGTTCGACGATGGCCCGGACTGCTTCTTGGGTGCCGCCGACTTTTTCTTGGTCATGAGCGCAAGCCTCCAGACTTGTGGTCATCGTGGCGAGTGATGCCGCGGGCGCTGAGCTCTCGCCGCACAAACAAGCGTGCCCGGTGCAGTCGCGATTTTACGGCGCGCTCATTCAAGCCTATGATGGTCCCCACTTCTTTGGCACTCAACCCTTCCATATCGCGGAGCACCAGGGCCATCCGATATTTTTTGGGCAGTTTCTCGATCGCCTGGTCGAGGGCCTGCCGGAGCTCCTTGTTTTGGAGTGCCTCTTCGGGACTGAGCCCGTCCATCGGGATTTGGAGGCGAAACTCTCCCTCGGAGGTAGGCACGAACTCCTCGAGCGACAGCTCGTGCGCCGGCTCCCCTTTGCGCTTGCGCCGCATCCGTATGCAGGCCCGTGAGGCGATGGTGTACAGCCAGGTGGAGATCCGTGCCTCGCCTCGAAAATCTTTGAGTCCTTGGTAGGCATTAAGAAAGGTTTCTTGAACGAGATCCTTTGCCGACTCCGTTTCGCCGCACAGGCGGTGTGCGTACCGATAGATCAGATCGACATGGTCTCGATACAGCCTATCAAATCCGTCAGGCTCTTGCATGGCTGAAGGTTCGGGAGGCGGTTTGGGAGCAGGGGCGCGCATGACTGGGGCGAAGTCTAGGGGCTTGGCTGAGGCCTGTCAAGCAAACCTAGCAGGATGCTGAAAAATGCCGCCAGCTTCGTTCTCACTTCGCTTAGAGGCTCGACGTACGACACAGAGTACGACTCACCTCTTCGTTCGCTGCGGCCTTGCAGGAGGCCTTTTTGAGCATCCTGCTCGGTCAGGGCCGCTATTTGTTAATGGGGGTCGGTTAGGGGTTTGGTGAGGCACTGCGTCGGGGAGTTGATGTCTCAGTGGATGGGAACGTGACGGCCACATGCTCATGGTCGATGTGTAACGTCAACGATTGTCCCACCTTCACACGAGGGATCCCGATCTTCGAATTGAGCATGACCAGGCCGACGGGGGTGCGGACAAAGACGAAGTTGGATTTGAGCTTGGACACGGTTCCCGAGAGGAGCAGCTGCACGTCGGCGCCGGCCGGCGGGGTTTGATTGACTTGGAGATCGTACTGTAAATCATGCACTCCGGTGATGGTATTCGTTTCATCGACTTCGACGGTCAGCGGATCTCCCTCGCGATAGTCGGTGAGGCGTTCTTCCTGTGTGCCAACATGGACAGTTTGGTCACCGTCAGGCCCCCACCAGTGTAGTGTTCTTGTCGCATCGGTCCCGGACGTCATTGGCCCGCTGAGGTAGCGATGGACCAACGATTCGTCGGCCCTCTTGCGGATCTCGACGACGGAATGGCGCTCATGCACCCAAAATCGTACTTCCTGCGAGGCTTTGAGATCCTTCAACGTTGTTTTGGAACTGAGGGTCAGCAGTCCGATCGGAGTCTTGAGGAAGACGATCCCGGCCTTGGTTCGCCACACCGATCCTCGTAGCCTTATGAAGGGATCAATCGTGACCGGATCAACGGCGGCAGGGGTTGGTGTAGGGCTTTCAGCGGCTGGGAGCGAGAGAATTTCGTCTGGCACAGGTTGTTCCTCGGCACAGACGGGGCCGAGGAGGGTGACGACGGCCACCCCGGCGCAGAGGGTCTCGATCGCACGGCGCTGCAACCTGCGAAGAGAGGAATCGCGCATCTGGGGAGGCTTCGGGTTAGCGCGAGCCGCAGGGGGATGCGTCACAGTGTGTGCGGAATGACTCATTAGCTTGAGCGAATAACATGATGCCTACGAGGAGTCAAGGCGAAAGCCGCCATGACAGTGACTTGGAAGTCGATGTCCTTACGAAATTGCGCCACTGACGGGAACGAGTACGTCAGTCGGCGGGTGGAGATGTTGTGAATTCGCGGTTGTGCAAGGAGTGGAAGGCAGGGGGTTGAGGGTCAGGATGACCCGGATTTCACGGTTGGTTGAATTCGGTACACCGAATCCTGTGAGCAGGAGGGATGGTGTGACCATGTGGCAGATGCGGCGCATTTCGAATTGTGCCCAGTCCTGCGCCTCGATTCGACGTTGGAGTTGTGCCAGTACGTCATAACAGAACTCCGTGAGGATGGAGGGCATGGATTCGGGCGCCATCTGCGGCCAGAGCTCATGGGACTTACCGAACAACGCCATCAGTGAACGGGCTGGTCCATTCATGTGCAGGATGCGAGCGGATGAGGAAAATACAATCATGCCCGAGTCGGGGGAAGAGGGAAGGGGTGATCCTGAGACATCATTCTGCGTGGAGTTGGCTTGGATCTGCGGAGATGATAGTGGCACGCATGTCCTTTCGGGGAAATGCTCTCTGGACTGTGCAAGAGTTGCACCCATGGCAGGGATGGAGAAAGTACGACTATCCTGCGAAAATCGATCACACCGTGACGCCTAGAACCAGGTTGTGCACAAAGATGGTGTTATGGTGGCGGAAATTGAACCAGCTATTTCTTCCGAACCAGCATGCGAATGGGGGTTCCCTCGAATCCATACTCCTCGCGGAGTTGGTTTTCGAGAAAGCGGAGATAGGCGGGCGTGATATTGTCCGGGTGGCCGACAAACAACGCAAAGACCGGTGGCTGTGTCGCGACCTGGGTCATGAAGGCAGACTTGGTGATCTTCGTTGGTTTGCCTTTCCGCACCGGTAGGGGGTGGGTGGCGAGGATCTCCTGGAGGAACTTGTTCAATGCTCCGGTCGGGATCCGTTTTGAAAAAGCCGCGAATACCCGATCAATGGTAGGGAAGAGCTGGCCCAGTGAATCGGGGTTGGCCGCGGATGCAAAGAGGACCGGCGCCCAGGTCAGGAAGGGGAAGCGCCGCCGAAGTTCCTGTTCGACCTCCTGCCGGGCCTGGCTATCGCCTTCCCGGAGGTCCCATTTATTTACCAGGAGGATGCAGGCCCGTCCTTGCTTGATGATGATCCCGGCGATCTTGGTGTCTTGCTCGGTCACGCCTTCCGTGGCATCGAGTAGCAAAATCCCGAGGTCGGACCGTCCGATGGCCAAGTGCGATCGGATTACGCTATAGCCTTCGATCCCCCGGTCGATTTTACCGCGCCGACGAATCCCGGCGGTATCGGTGAAGAGATACCGCCGTCCTTGATGGAGGGCGATCGAGTCGATTGAATCCCTGGTGGTTCCCGGCACGTCACTGACCACCACTCGATCTTCCCTGAGCACGGCATTCACCAGCGTGGATTTGCCGACATTCGGTCGTCCCACGACGGCAATGCGGGGCATCGGCGTCAACTCAGGGCTCTCATCAGGGACCGGGAGGAGTGGATAGATCGCATCCAGGAGGTCGGAGACGCCGATGCCATGCTCCGCAGAGACAGGATAGAGCGTATCCGTGCCCAACTGATAGAAATCCGCCACGAGCGTTTCAACCTTGGGCGTGTCGATCTTGTTAATCACGACAAACAACGGCTTCGTCGTTCCTCGCAAGAGACGGACCACTTCCTGGTCCGGGGTCGTCAGCCCAGTCCGGCCGTCCATCAGAAGGATCAAAAGGTCCGCTTCCGCAATGGCGAGTTCCGATTGACGTTTGATGAGGGCCAGCATGCCTTCCGAAGCAGACGGGTCCAGGCCCCCTGTATCCACCAGGCGGAACGGCCGATTTCGATAGGTGGCGTCAGCGTAGTTACGATCTCGGGTGACGCCTGGAACGTCGTCCACGATGGCCGTTCGTTTGCCGAGCATGCGATTAAAGAGCGTCGACTTGCCTACGTTGGGGCGACCGATAATGGCCACAATTGGAATGCGTGAGGGGTGAAGGGTAAGGGGTAAGGGGTTGGAAGTCATGGTGGAGCTGGAGAAACGACGAACTGAAAACTCGTGTTGGACCGTATCACAGGGGTTTCGACAAAGACAACGGCTCTCGTGTTCGTCCCTGGCCTTCGCTATACTCTGTTCGTGACCCCTTACCCCGCACCCCTTACCCCTCACGTCGTCGACTGGAGCCGGATCGACGATGTCCTGCTCGATATGGACGGAACTCTGCTCGACCGCCATTTCGACAATTTCTTTTTCGAAGAGGAGTTGCCGCGTCGTTATGCCGCGCTCCAAGGGCTACAGCTCGAAGAGGCTCGCGACACACTTATGGCGATGTACCGCTCGGTCGAAGGTGAATTGGCCTGGACCGATCTGCATTATTGGACGCAACGAGTGGGAATCGATGTCGTGGCCATGACTAAAGAACTGGATCATATGATCGGCTTTCTGTGCGGTGCAGAGGAGTTTTTGCAACACCTTCAACAGCTGGGGAAAAGAGTGACAATCGTGACGAATGCCCATGAATCAGGGGTGGCCATCAAAGTCGCCAAGACCGGGCTCGATCAGCATGTCGATCGAATCGTGAATGCGTGTGAAGTGGGGTATCTAAAAATGCGTCCGGAGTACTGGCCCAATTGCGCGCGATTACTGGGATTTGATCCGACAAGGTCTCTCTACATGGATGATGATGAGGGCTGTCTGATTGCGGCAAAACAATTTGGCGTCGCCCATCTGATTCATAGTGCCAAGTCGAGTTCTCAGCTGCCTCCCGCCCCGCTCACTCAGTTCGTTTCGGTCACCGGTTTTTCTTCACTCTTCAACGGGCGATCTGTACTCTAGCCGCCGACAGAGCCCATCTTCTCTGAATCAACAGGCCGGTCTTCTTGCGAAGATCGGCCTGTGTCGTGCGAACCCCACCCTTCGTCGATTCTTGTTGCTCCCGCAGGTCTATGTTAGAGTCCTTCCTCTTTTTCTATACATCCGCGGTTTGTTGCGGCATGAGCAAGACCTACGATCATCACGCTATTGAAGTGAAGTGGCAGGCCTATTGGGAGCAGCACCGGACCTTCCGCGTCGCTGACGACCCGGCCATGCAAAAATTCTACTGCCTCGACATGTTCCCCTATCCCTCAGGATCGGGCCTCCACGTCGGCCACCTCGAAGGCTATACTGCGTCGGATATTGTGTCCCGCTATAAGCGTATGCGGGGCTTCAATGTGCTGCATCCGATGGGGTGGGACGCATTCGGGCTCCCCGCCGAACAGTATGCGGTGAATACAGGGATTCACCCCGCGATGACGACGGCGCAGAACATCGCGACGTTCAAACGTCAGATGAAACGTGTCGGTCTGTCCTACGACTGGGAGCGTGAGATCAGCACGATCGACCCCGATTATTATCGCTGGACGCAGTGGATCTTCTTGAAACTGTTCGAGCGAGGGCTGGCCTACGTGGCGGAAGTACCGGTGAACTGGTGTCCGGCGCTGGGGACGGTGCTCGCTAATGAAGAAATTATCGATGGCAAGAGTGAAGTCGGCGGGTTCGATGTGGTGCGCAAGCCGATGCGTCAATGGGTACTGAAGATCACGGCCTATGCCGATCGACTCCTCGAAGATTTGAAGCTGGTGGAATGGCCGGCCAGCACATTGGAAATGCAGAAGAATTGGATCGGCCGATCGATCGGCGCGGAAGTCGAGTTCGACTTAGCCGGCGTCCCTGGCACGGTTCGGGTCTTTACGACGAGGCCCGATACCTTGTTCGGCGCGACCTATATGGTGCTGGCGCCGGAGCATCCGTTAGTGGAGGTCGTCACGACTGCCGACTGCAGCACCTCGATTACCGCCTATCGCGAGGCGTCGGCCAGAAAAAGCGATCTTCAGCGGCAGGAACTTGAAAAGGAAAAGACAGGGGTCTTCACTGGCGGCTATGCGGTGAATCCGGTGAGCAACGAGCCGCTGCCCATTTGGATTGCCGACTACGTGTTGATGGGCTATGGGACCGGGGCCATTATGGCTGTGCCCGCGCACGACGAGCGCGACTGGGCCTTTGCGAAGACCTATGCCTTGCCGATCCGCGAAGTGATCGAGGGCGGTCGCGTTGAACAAGAAGCGTTCGTCACGACCGAGAGGGGTACCGTTGTCAATTCCACGACGCCAGATGGAAGCTTTACCATTAATGGGCTGACACCGGGTGACGCGATTCCGAAAATCACGGCCTGGTTAGAATCGCGCGGCAAGGGTCGCAAGGCCGTGAACTACAAGTTGCGGGACTGGCTATTTGCCCGTCAGCGGTATTGGGGAGAGCCTTTTCCAATTGTGTGGGTCGATGGCCGGGCCCTTCCGCTTCCGGAAGAGCAGCTGCCGCTGCTGTTGCCGGAGACCAGCAACTTCAAACCGTCCGGGAGCGGCGAAAGCCCGCTCGCGAATTTAACCGACTGGCTGACGACCACCGACCCGATCAGTGGGGCGCAGGCACGCCGTGAAACCAACACGATGCCTCAGTGGGCCGGCTCCTGCTGGTATTATCTGCGATTTATTGATCCGAAGAATCAGGACCAGCTCATCGATCCGGCAAAAGAGCGCTATTGGATGCCTGTGGATCTCTACATCGGCGGCAGCGAACATGCCGTGCTGCATTTGCTCTATGCGCGGTTTTGGCACAAGATTCTGTACGACATTGGGGTGGTCAGTACGCCGGAGCCGTTCAAGAAACTGGTGCATCAGGGGATTGTGCTGGGAGAAGACAACCAGAAGATGTCGAAATCCCGTGGCAACGTCGTCAATCCCGACGAGATCATGGACCAGTTCGGGGCCGATGCGGTGCGGCTCTATGAAATGTTCATGGGCCCGCTGGAGGCAGTGAAGCCCTGGAGTACGAGGGGCGTAGAAGGGGTCACGCGGTTTCTCGAACGGACCTGGCGACTCATGGTGAACGAAGAAGGCCGACTCTCGAGTACCGTGGTGGGGACGGTCCCTACTCTCGAACATCAGCGGTTGCTCCATCAGACGATCAAGAAGGTGACCGAGGATATTGAAGCGTTGCGGTTCAATACCGCGATCTCCCAGATGATGGTATTTACCAATGAGATGACGAAGGCCGGGCAGCGCTCACGAGCCTTACTCGAACCCTTCGTCCTGATCCTGGCACCTTTCGCGCCCCATCTGACGGAAGAATTGTGGGAGGTGCTGGGTCACCAGCCGAGCGTCTCTCAGCAGCCTTGGCCGATCTTTGACCCGGGGCTGACGATAAGTGATCGGTTGACCATTCCAATCCAGGTGAATGGAAAGTTGCGGGCTAAACTCGACGTGGGAGCCGACGCCACTCGCGAACAGGTCGAAAGACTGGCTCGTGCGCAGATCGCGGAGTGGCTGCAGGGCAAGGAGCCGAAGAAAATTGTGTATGTCGAAAAAAAACTGATGAACTTTGTCGTCTAAGGAAGTGCTGCGTGCTGAGACCAGTGACCAGGAATAGTGCGATTCGGAACGAGAGGGTGCACCCCCTTTTCATTCTCAGCACTTATGTCTCAGCACTATGTCTCTCCCTAGCCCTACTAAGTGGCTGTGGCTATCAATTCCGCGTGGAGGGAGCCGGACCTACGATTGGGGGGACGGCAGCGACCTCCTCTCCCACGTCACCGCCACCGCGGATGGCAGTCCGGACCTTGGAGAATAAGACTTTCGAACCCAACCTGGAGGTCCGCTATACCAACTATCTGCGCCACGAATTTTCATCGGGCAGTGGGGCGCAGATCGTTCCGGATTCCGAGGCGGCAGATCTTGAGCTGTCCGGGCAAATCCTCTCCGTCAGTCTTCCGACGCTCAGCTTTAGCCAGACCACCACGCTCGAAAGCCGCGCAGAGGTCTTCGTGATGGTCAAGGTGGAGGAGACCAGGACGAAACGTCTCGTGTGGGCGCAAACGGCTAGGGGCGCCTCGGAGTTCTACGTGACGTCCGATCTGCAATTCAACCGCGTCCTGCAGAACCGG
>DASVEA010000253.1:0-4167 GCA_036380815.1 Nitrospiraceae bacterium | reverse complement strand
GACGTCGCCGGACGAAGCACTCACACCTCGTCACCTCACTGCGGACATGAAAGGCAAGGTCGTCGTGGGCGGTTCCTTCATCTCTTCGGACGCGCTGACTCGCGCGAAAGAGGTGGGGGTTGCTGGATTGGTGATTGGTGGCATTCATGATAAGGATTTGCGCGCACTTCTGGGCTACGACCTTGGTGTGGCGATCACGGGCACGGAACAGGTCGGTTTTACCCTGATTCTCACCGAAGGGTTCGGTGCCATTCCCATGGCCGGAAAAACATTCGCACTTCTCTCCGCTCATGCAGGACAACCGGCTTCTATATCAGGCGCCACGCAAATTCGTGCCGGCGTCATTCGACCCGAGATCATAATTCCAAAAGGCACAGGCGCATCGGGCGCTCTCAGCGCGGCCACCGCACCGCAGCGAGAAGGCATCCGGATCGGCGACCAGGTTCGCATCATTCGAGACCCATTGTTTGGAAAGATCGGCGAAGTAGCGAGTCTGCCGTCCGATCTCCAGAAAATTCCGACCGAGAGTGACGTGCGCGTGATGGAAGTCCGCTTTGCCGACAGCAGCACGGCCATGATCCCGCGCGCGAATATTGAATTGATCGAAGGAGCTTAAAAAGCGTGAGGGGTAAGGGGTTAGGGGTAAGGGGTAAGGGCAGCGCGGTGGTGCGCTCCGTCGTATCACGCCTCCGGTGGTCCTTTGCGCAACGTGTCTGTCTCGCTGTCTGTGTCATCGGTTTGTCTCACTCTATTGTTTTGGCACAGACGCCTCTCGCTCCCCCGCAAGATGTTCGTGCGTTCGATACCCCCAGCGATGGCGGCGGCAGCCTGACTGTAATCTGGTCGCCCGCTCCCTACGATAGTGCCGCAACCAGGTATCAGGTCTTACTCAGCGAGGGAACTACGGTACCCGATCCGGCTGCGATGAAAGTCGTGGCAGATTTCCCCGCGAACCAGCACTACGTCCGTGAATCCAAGTGGCCTTGGTGGACGAGGCCGACGACTGGAGAGCAGCACCAGTTTACGCTGAGGAATGGGCGGGGGGTCGAGCTCAAGAACGGGACAACCTACACCATCACCGTGGCTGCCGTGCTGAATGACGATCGTGGAATCGCCACACCGGTGCAGGCTACGCCGCAACCGAACTGGATGAACTGGAATCAGATGAATAATCTCTTGCTGGCGATCCTGTTCGGCGGCATCGTGTTCTACGCCATTAGTACAGCCAGAAAACGGGAGATCTTCCTCCGGCGCATTCCGGGCCTCGATGCGGTGGACGAGGCCATCGGCCGCGCGACCGAATTGGGCAAGCCGATCCTCTACCTCACCGGCGCCCACGACATGAGTGATCCTTCAACCATCGCCGCGGCAGTCATTCTCGGGCGCGTGGCCAAACGCACGGCAACTTATGAGACCGATTTGCTCGTGCCGCACCGCGATCCGATAACCATGGCCGTCTGCCAGGAAATTACCAAACAGGCCTACCTGGAAGCAGGCAAACCCGATCTCTACAAGGACGATTCGAATTTTTTCATTACGTCGGATCAGTTCAGCTATACCGCGGCAGTGGACGGCATCATGCTGCGCAAACAACCGGCAGCCAACTTCTTTATGGGGGCGTACTTTGCCGAAGCGTTGCTGCTGACGGAAACGGGTGCAAGCACCGGTGCGATCCAAATCGCCGGGACGGACTCGGATCACCAGTTGCCGTTCTTCGTCACCACCTGCGACTACACCTTGATCGGGGAGGAGCTTTACGCCGCCAGCGCCTATCTCTCCAGAGAGCCGGTTCAGGTCGGCACGCTGCGCGGACAGGACATCGGCAAAGCGCTCATCCTCGGGGTACTCGGCATCGGAACCATACTGGCCACCCTCGGGGTCATGCTTGACGCGCAGTGGCCTCAATTATTTCTGGACCTGTTCAAGGATGTGAAATGATCTTTCTCCGACGTCAGGTCCCGCTCCTGATCACGCTCACTTCTGGCCTGGTGTTCGCGGCGCAATACTATGTGCCGCACCCGGCCTCGGAGCAGATGCTGACCTCCGTCACCAAGTGGCTCCAGATTATCGGCGGCTTCGCGCTGGTTCTGGGTGTCAGCAGCCTGTTCCACGTCCATGCTGTCAAGATCCGGCGCAAAGAAGCGGGATGGGGCTATAGTTTCGTCCTCTATGTCAGCATGCTGGGTACCATTGCGGTCGGCCTGTGGTCGAACAGCAAAGAAGCCGTCGACGGCACCATGACGGCAGTTGGGTGGATCTATAACTTCATGATGGTCCCGCTCCAGGGAACGATGTTCGCCATCCTCGCGTTCTTCATCGCCTCGGCAGCCTATCGGTCGTTTCGCGCACGGAGTCGCGAGGCGGCGGTGCTGCTCATTGCGGCAGTGATCGTCATGATGGGCCGCGTCCCGCTCGGAGAATATCTGATCCCGCTCAGCGGCGACCTGTCTCAGTGGATCTTGAACGTGCTGAATGCGTCGGTGCGGCGTGCGATCCTGATCGGCGTCAGCCTCGGCACGGTCGCGCTCTCCATCAAAATCATCTTCGGTAAGGAACGGTCGTATCTTGGGGGAGGTAAGGAGTGAAGGGTAAGGGGTAAGGTGTTAATGAAGCAGAGGTTGGGATCGAATCCGACGCGTTTTACCCCTAACTGCTTACCCCTCACCCCTCACGAGGTGTCGTGGTTATGAGTTTCTCTGAACGCATGCTGAAGATCGACCGACGGATCATCTTCCTGGTGATCGGCCTCTGTACGCTTCTCCCGCTGCTCTACCCGGTTGGTTTGCCGATCAAGATTTCACCGGAGGTGCGCGGGGTGTACGACTACCTCGAGTCGCTCCCTGAGGGGTCCGTGTTCCTGCTCTCGCTGGACTTCGATCCGGCGTCGAAGCCTGAGCTGCATCCACAATCGATTTCGTTGCTGCGTCATGCTTTCAGGAAGAATCTACGCGTGATCGCGATGACGCTCTGGGTCTCCGGCACCGGCATGGCCGACCAGGTCATCACGCAGGTCGCCCGCGAGATGGGCAAGGAGAGCGGGAAGGATTATGTGTTCCTTGGCTGGAGCCCCGGCGGGACCGCCGTCATCATCAATATGGGACAGGACCTCTATGGCGCGTTCCCAGCCGACTACAACGGCAAGTCTACGAAGGGATTGCCAGTGCTCCAAGGCATCGCCAACTTGCGCGATGTGAACTATGCCGTCAGCCTGGGCGCCGGCAATCCCGGCGTGGAAGCCTGGTACGTGTTCGGCAAGGACAAATACAAGTTCGAACTCGGCGGCGGCTGCACGGGCGTCATGGCGCCGGGGCTGTATCCGTTGTTGCGAAGCGGGCAGATCAACGGCCTGATCGGCGGCCTGCGGGGTGCTGCAGAATATGAAATTCTTATCGATCAGAAGGGCAAGGCCGTCGCCGGCATGGATGCGCAGTCGGCTACGCATCTCGCCATTATCGTGCTGGTCATCATATGTAACCTGTTCTATTTCTCATCGCGCAACAGAGCCCGACAGCAGGGGGGATGAGGGGGGAGTGGCCAGGTGCTCTCCTTTGCTCGCAGAAAAGAGGACGGGATGGAGCCTGATGATCTTCTGTGCTCGCGCAACGCGCGGCCTCAGAAGGCCCTCGTTGGACGCGCGCAGTGGAAGATCAATCAGCCCCCATCCCTAGAGAGATAACGAGCAAGCTCGGAGGGAGCATCTATATCGTTCGATGCGCGCAGTCGAGGGCAGCCGTGGCCACCCCCTAGAGAGAGGAAATAAGAATCGGAAGGACCTCGCGTGGGTGAAGAGCGCGTTTCGGCGCGCTCAAGGGCGGTGGGTGAGAATGACGCACTCATTTGGGGACTCATCCAGGCCACCAGTTGAGTCGGGGAGGCAGATGATGAATTCAGAGTGTAAAGGAGAATTTAGTGGCGGTTGAAACGATCATCGGGGCGTGGGTGGCGACGGGGTTGACCCTCTTCATCTTCACGTTTCTCTATAAGGACAATCCGCTCTTCAAGATGGCTGAGAATCTCTACGTCGGTGTGTCGGTCGGCTATACCATCATCAAAACCTACGACACGGTGGTCGTGCAGCTCATCTGGAAGCCGATCGTTGAGAACGGGGAGTGGGCGCTGTTGATTCCGGTTGCCATTGGGACGCTCATGCTCACGCGTTATGTACCG
>DASVEA010000252.1:0-6375 GCA_036380815.1 Nitrospiraceae bacterium | reverse complement strand
ATCGGAATCCGGTCGGCATTATCACGAAAGGGGCGTTGGTGTTGCGAGATTTGGATGTGCTGCGCCGGTTGCATCAGGAAGCGTCGGTTTGTGTGTATTTCAGCATACCGTTTTCAGACGATGAGGTAGCACGCAAGGTCGAGCCTCATGCGCCGTCCAGCCGGAAACGCTTCGAGGCGATGGCGATCTTGGCGAACGCCGGGATTCCTACCGGCATCTCGCTTTCTCCGATCATTCCCGGTCTCAACGATGAGGATGTGCCTGATCTGTTGGCCCGAGCGAAACAAGCCGGCGCGGTCGAGGCGATGGCGACGCTACTGCGTCTATCTGGCCCTGTGGAGTCTGTGTTCATGGAGCGAATGGCGGCGGCATTTCCAGATCGAATCACCAAGATTACAAATCGGATTCGGGACATGCGCGGGGGAGCGATCAGCGAGGCGGCCTTCTTTGAACGCCATCGTGGCGCCGGCCCCTATTGGGCCATGATCGAACAGTTATTCGAGGTCTCCAGACGCAAGGCAGGATTGTCGGTGCTGCGTGACGTGACGGTTCCTGCCACCTTTCGCAGGCCGGGGGTCGAACAAACGGCCTTATTTTGAAACAGGACAGGGAACGGAGGAAGGATGAAACATAATCCTGGTTTTCTCAAGTTGGTGGATGCGGCACGAGCACGGGTCAAGGAATGTACGGTGGCGCAGGCTAAGGCCTGGCTTGATCGGGGCGAGGTGCTGCACTTTCTCGATGTGCGCGAGGACCACGAATTTGCGAAGGATCATGCGAAAGGCGCTCGTCATTTGGGAAAAGGGATTATCGAGCGCGATGTGGAAACGCTTTTCCCCAATAAAGAGGAGGCCATTCTGTTGTATTGCGGAGGGGGCTTCCGGTCGGTCTTAGCTGCGGATGCGCTTCAGCAAATGGGTTATACAAATGTGGTGTCGATGGATGGGGGAATCAAAGGCTGGCGGGATGCGGGCTATCCGATGGAGCGTTGATTGGGACCTCAGAAGGGCCGAGGCCCCATCAAGTTGGGTCACACATTACACGGCACGTTCTGGGGGGTTACTTGCTGTTGGCTCGATCGAATTCCTTGATCACCTGGTCGGTTAAATCGATAGTATCCTTATTATAGATTACAATCTTGACCGTTTGTTCGCTGCCCCTATCAACGACGAGAGCAAATCCTCCCTTTTCCGCCACAGTTTTCGTGGCCGAAGCAATTTTCTTCATATATTCATCGACCAATTCCTTCTGCTTGCCCTGTAACTCCTGATTAAATTCCTGCGCGCGTTTCTGGAAATCCTGGACCTTTGCTCGGAACTGGGTCTCTTTTTCTTTTTTTTCGGTGTCGCTTAACTTTACCATTTGCTCTTTGAGCGTCTTCTCGGTATTGCGCAACTCCTCTTCATCTGCGGACAACAACTTTTGTCTGGTGGATACATATTCTTTGAGCCCATCCAAGGCTTTTTTACCCGCTTTTGATTTCTCTAATACGGCCTGAGGATCGACGACACCCATCTTGAAGGCCTCGGTAGCCTCTGCAGCTGGGAGAGATGCGAGCAGCATAATGCCCGCGGCGACCAAAGGGAGGGCTATCCGCCCCAAGAGGATTCCCGTTGTATGCATAACACGTGCTCCTTGTTGGTAAACAATGCAAACAGTATAACCGCTGCGAGAATAGCTGGGGGGCCAGGCCCTGTCAAGAGATTGGGTCGCGCAGAGGCTAGACGGCGGCGGAAAATCTATGATGGCACGCAAGAACCTTGTTGGTTCGCACGTGTGACACAACAGGAAAGCACTCGCGCAGGATGGTCAAAAAGTTCGTACAGCAAGGCCGCAGCGAGTGAAGGGCCGAGGAGGTACATACCGCACTTCGTGTGGGCCATTCGCCCTTGCAATAGATTTTGGCGAACGGAAAAGCCCCTACAGTGCTTCCGACCTCTGAGAAGCCTCTGCTCAACGTTGAGGGTCTGAACGATGCGAGAACGCTGCTGGCGGGCTTTTTCAGCATCCTGCTAAACGAAGTATCGGCTGGTGTCGAATTTGTACTCCGTGTTGTCGATCAAGCGGATAATGTTGTCGCGGAAATCTCCGGTCTCATCTTTCTCGGTCAGGTCTACCTCGCGCCCATGATCGACCGAGTTTCCCTGTGGATCTGTGATGACTCTGACGAACGGTCGTTCGGCGTTCGCCTTGTCTGTGGCAGGCTTGATCACGACCGCCAGTTCGCTCGTCTCTAGCATCACCAGGCTGCCGATGGGGATGATGCCGACACAGTTCACGAACAGCTTAAGCAGCACCGGGTCAAACGACTTCCCGGACTTTGACAGCATCATGTTCAACACTTTCGATGGGGACATGGGTTCCCGACGATAGACGCGGGAGGATGTCATGGCGTCGTAACAGTCTGCGATCGTGAGGATACGGCCGGTCAGTGAGATTGTCCAGGGCACGGTAAGTTTCGGGTATCCGGAGAAGTCCAGGTTCATGTGGTGTTCGAAGGAGGCCGCCGCCATGCGGCCCGGTAGATTCGTGAGGCCTCTCATTTTCGAAAGACCCAGCACGCCCTCCGTGGGATGATTGCGCATGGCTACCCAGTCGTCATCGGTGAACTCGCCTGGTTTATTCAGGACCTCCATGGGAATGGTGGACTTGCCCATGTCATGGAACAGCGCCGCAAGGCCCAGGTCGGCCAGGTCCACTTTGGGATAGCCGACGCGATTGGCCAGCGCCATGGACAGTAACGACACATTGACTGAATGGTTATGTGTGTACTGATCGTGGCAACGCAGGGTCGTGAGACCGAGGACCGAGGTTTCATCATCCGCCATGCGATCGATGATGTTTTGGATCGCCCGCCGAGCCTGTTTAAAGTTGACTCTTCCTCCCTCGCGGGCTGATTGCGTCATGGCTCCGACTGCTCCTGCCACATTGGCGTAGCCGTTCTTGGCGTTCATTTTCCGTTGCGCTTTCGGATCGGTGCATCCCGCTTCTGGTTCTTTTCGGATTTGCAGCTGCCGTTGTTCTTTTAACTCAATGCCGGCGATCCCCCGTGCAGTGATTTCTTTCTGAAGGTCTTCGATGGTTTTGTTGTCAGGATCAAGACCGACAAAGAGCGCGGCGAACTCACGCAGATCCTTTGACGCCACGGGCAACGAGAATGTCATTCCGCCTATCTTCCAGGCGTTCAAGGCATCGATGATGCTGGTGGCCACGGCCATCTGCTGCGCATTCACTTTCAAGTGACTGTCCCCGAGAAACAAGAAATCGTTCTGCAAGCGGAGTGTGACCGGTTGGTCATGTGCCATGGTCTTGATCAGGGTCAGCATAGCGTCGACGGGTTTATCCAGTGCCGCGTTGGTGCGCTCATAGATACGGGAAGTTTTGATCAAGACGTTCAACTGTGTGACCAGCTGAATTCCCAGCATGACCATTTGCTGGTCAAGAATGTCCCTGGCCTCCGATCCACGTGCGATCTTCTGAGACAGGGACTTTTCGTGGGTCAGGATCGGCTCGGCTTGTTCCTCCACGACCGGAACCTCTTTAATCTTGGATTCACTCACGGCAAAAGCTCCTTACTATGATGCAGTCTGCTTGAGATGCTGCTGTCGTTGGGCTTGGGCAAGTGCCGCGGTGCAGGCTTGCCTTACGGCGGAGCCCCCTTTTTTCTGACCCAGTTCAAGGACGGTGAGGGCGGCGGGGGTGGGCATCTTCCCCAATGTCTCAGCGGCGAGGGCAGCGAGCTCCTCCTTGGTCTTCCGGTTGGTCCAGGACCGTTCCGTGATCAAACTTTCAAAGAACGGAATGACCTCATCTCCACTGGTGGCGCGCACGGCTTGAAACACCGCCCGTTTTTCACCGAGGGTTCGATCCATGAATGTGTCCGCGGATACGATAGGTGCCCAGGTGGAGTAGGGAGCCTTATACTGACCGGTCATGAGCAGCTTGAGTGCCGCAAACCGGACCGACTCCTCGCTATCATTCAAGAACGCGATCAGTTTTATCCCGTTCCCGTTGGGACGGAATATCCCGATCGCGCGCACGACTTCCTTTCGTACCTGAATGTCCGGATAACGCACCAGCTTTTCAACTGCGTCTGCAAAGCGGGGATTGTTCCATTTGAGAAAGATGGCCAGTAGGTTCTTTACATAGCGGGGGCGGCGATCTGATAAACCACGAAGCAACGGATCCGGCTGATCCTTCGCGAGTGTCTCGAGGGCCTCAGCCACGACCGCCTGATGGGCCGGCGCCTCCAGATTTGCCAAGAGGGTACACAAGGCAGAGGCGGCTGCCGGAGTCATCAACAGCAGAACTGCCGGCAATCCTGCCGTAGTCGCCTCGGGGGTCTTGTTTAAATAGGTCTCGATCATCTTCATGCGTTCAGGTCGGCCAAGGGTGTCGAGCAGGGCCGCCAGTTGTTTTTTGTGATCGTCGCCGAGATCCGGTCTGACCTCAGTGCTGACATTCAACAGTCCAAGTACACTGTCTAACACGGTCCATTTGCCCTGGGCCGCCAATGAGTCGAGGACGTTTCCCCAGAGGTCGAGCAACTTGGTCAGGATCTCAGGAGATTTTTCCGACGCCAGGATCGCGGTGAGCATATCCAAAAGGTATGTCATATTATCTCTGGCGCGCTCAGCCTCGACTTCCTTCGCCAGTTCGGCTAGTTCCTCGTCAGTGACCTCGTAGCCTACGTGCCCGGATTGGAACCGGCCAGCCCTTGCGGCTGGCTTGTCGCCAGAGGGACTGTTGCCATCGACTCCAGAGCCAGTCTCCTTCCTGGCTTTTGCCTGCTCCCGATCCAGGAGGTCCCGCAAGTTCGATTCCGATGCGTTCATCGTTTCGGCAGTAGGAAACGCAAAGACATCTCCACCGGTCGTGGCTTTGGCGACTTCTTCCGCGGTGACCATGGTGATGGTGGAGAGGTTCTTGGACCATAAACGAGTCACAATGTCGTCATCGTCTTCATCTTCCTCAGAATCAAGACTGCTCCAAAGAGAATCAAGCAAGAAGGAAAGGTCTTCAGCCGAAAGACCTTCGAGAAATGCGAGTTCCCGAATGCCATCCGAATAGAGCTTGAACGCGACGCTTTCATTACTCGAATCCTGCTCGGATCGGTAGACGACTTCTTCGTTGAAGTACAGCTCGGAGCGTTGAATAAGAAACGCCAATTTGGAGTAGGTGGCGAGGTGAGCCGTGAGTCCCTCGAACAACTCTTGGAAGAACTTCTGCGCCACAGGGTTCGCTGACCCGTATGTCCGGCTGGACTTTGATGTCTTGTCCAGGAGTGTGAGGAGTCGCTTGACGGAGGCCAACTCAGGATTGGCCGGTTCTTTTGCGGGCGCAACCGGCAGTGCGCCGTCGTCTGTCTTCGGCTCGTCCATGATGATTAGTCGTACCCTGGAGGTGCGGAATCGTCAAGAAAATAGCGGCTCTTAACCCGCCTCTCACCGAGGAATTGCCGAGGAATTCTCCCTTCCTTCAGCCATGGACACGAGGGCATTGTGAACCCTCTGGTTAGGCCGGTAGAATCCGTCGCATAGTGACGATTGCTTCGAGCCACATTGTGTGTTTTGGAGACAGCCTCACGGCAGGGTTTCAATCGCCCACTGCCGACAATCCTCAAGGCACTGAGACGCCCTATGGGCGGTTCCTGCAAGAATTGACAGGGCCTGCCGTGCGCGTGTCTGTGAGCGGCATCTGCGGTGAACTGACCGGTGAAATGGCGATGCGGTTTCGGTCGGCTGTTCTGATACACCAACCGACGTATGTGGTGGTTCTCGGCGGAACCAACGATCTCGGATGGAACGCAGCGCCGGCAGATATTATGCGCAACCTCCTCAAGATGTATGAACTGGCCGCAGCGGCCGGTATCAAGACGGTGCCGGTGACCGTTCCATCGATCCGAGTGGGTGACGATCTTCGCAGTGAGGAAGGGCGTCGGTGGTTCGCTGAACATCTCGATCGGCGGCGCCAGCTTAACGGGTTGATTCTCCGTTACGCCGAATCGAAACGGCTGGCAGCCTTCGACCTCTTTGCTGCTACGGCGGAGCCCAAGACTCAACAACTTGCGGCCCGGTACTCCAATGACGGGCTGCATCTGACCACAGCCGGATATCGGTTGGTTGCTGAGCGGTTGTATCAGGAGGTGTTTGCAGCAGTGGCGGCGAGTGGGTCGTGACACGAGGAGACTATGATACGTGACGTGACCGATCGGGACTTCGACTACGTCGTGGAGCAGGCAGGGCTGCCGGTACTGGTGGAGTTTTGGAAACCAGGATGCGGGAATTGCCGAGCGCTGATGCGTGAACTCGAAAATCTGGAGTTCGATGTGAACGGCAAGGTGCTGATCCTGAAAATGAACGTCGAGGAGAACTT
>DASVEA010000251.1:0-4493 GCA_036380815.1 Nitrospiraceae bacterium | reverse complement strand
TACTCTATGTGAAATTCTGTAACGTTCAATTTCTTATTGAAGATTACCGCCCCATCATTTCGTGGGAGGTGGGTATGAACGTGAATCATTTTTTCGATCTGTAATTTTCTCCGGAGTTGTTGGCTCATCTACATATCATTTCAAGGAGGCCGGTCCATGTTTATTCACAAACTATGGAGTTGGAAGTCTACTCGCATGCTCGGCGCGATGGCGGCCGTGGCATTGCTCGGGGCTCCGCTCGCATCCGCTGAGAATTCCTCACAGGTGGAGCAGATGTCGTCGCAGCACGTCGCGATGAGCCATCAGCTGCCTGGTTGGGCAGAGAAACTCAAAGGTCAGACGATCGTCGAAGATGCGATGAGCGGCAAGGCAGAGCGCTCTTCGATGGTTGAACAGCAGCACCAGCGGATCATGGAGCATATGGCCCAGGATCCCCAGATGCAGGGTGTCAACACCGGGATGTACAACACCTCCTCCATGATGCACCAGTATGGAGCAGGCGGGCAGGACATGCTCCTCGTGTCCGATCCGCGCGTCGAACCGGTAGCCATGACAGGCGGCGGGAAGTGTCCGGCCACGGCGCCGGTGAAGCAGTACAATGTGTCCACGATCAACGTCGAGATCACGCTCAACCAGTGGCTCGATTTCTATCCAGGCTACATGTATGTGCTGGATGAAAATCTGGATAAGGTGCGAGCAGAAGAAACCAAGAACAAGGAAGCCCGTGACAAGGAAGGGTTCGATCCAGGCGCCGTGATTCCTGGCGTGCAGGCCCAGTGGATTCAGCCCCTCGTCTTCCGCGCAAACCAGGGTGACTGCGTTAAGATCAAGCTCTCGAACAAGCTGGAAGAGGGAGGCGGACCGGTCAGTCTGCACATCCATGGGTCGAGCATGGTGGTGAGCGCCACCGGCGCGGCGGCAACCACGACAAACCCGGATTCGGTCGTCGAAGAAAAACAGGTCGGCGAGTTCGAGTGGTATCTCCACCCGAACATTCAGGAAGGTGTCCGCCAATTCCATACTTATGCCCAAGATCGTGAGTTGACAGTGATGGGCTTGTTCGGCGCGTTTGTCGTCGAGCCGCGCGGATCGAGCTACCTCGAGCCACTCGGCGAGGGCGACCCAACGCCGGCCTCCAGCGGTTGGCAGACGATCATTAAGAATGGCACCGGCCCTGATTTCCGTGAATTTGTGCTGATCTATCATGAAGTCGGTGACGAGGCTTTCCGTCCGCTCAATAAGAAGGGCGACTTCCTGCCGCAGCGCGATCCGCTGACCGATACCTATCGTCCAGGTGGCCGTGCGATCAACTATCGCAGCGAGCCGTTCGGCATCAACAATATGCACTTGCAGCACGAGTACTTTGGGTTCGAAGACGAGTCGATGGGATATAGTTCCTATACGTTCGGCGATGCCTCACCGACAATTCCCCGTTCCTATATGGGCGATCCGGCCAAGTTCCGTTTGGTGCACGGTGGATCGGAAGTCTTCCACTCGCATCATCCGCATGGTGGAACCATTCGTTGGCCACGCAGCCCGCGTGCAATCGATGATATGAATCTCTGGGCGACTGCGGTGAACGGGCCGGTAAAATATCCCGTGATTCGTGCGAAGACGGACCGGGTTGACGTCGAAGTCATCGGTCCTTCAGAAGCACTCGACCTCGAGACGGAGTGTGGCTCCGGCCTCTGCCAGCAATTGGCAGGTGACTTCCTTTTTCACTGCCATGTTGCGCACCATTATGTGTCTGGCATGTGGGGTTACTGGCGTGTGTATAACACCATCCAGCAGGGAGACTTGCGGAACGATGTGATGCCGGATCTGCGCGAGTTGCCGGATCGCAAGGGCCGAATCAGAATTCCGATCGCGTCAGACAAGCTGATCGGCCAGACAGTCGATTGGTTTGGTAAAGCATTTACGATCACCGACAAGGGCAAGAGCAATTGGACCACCAACCCTGCCACCATCACGGTCAAAGATTGGGTAGAGATGCAGATGCCTACGATGGGGAAGCCTGGCCACAAAGATGATGAGAAGGGTCAGCTTGTGTCCTATGATGCCACAGTGTTGGATTGGGCCTGGGAGGGGAATCGTGCGATGAGCGAGAAGGAGAGCACGACGGACAATCCCAAGTACAAGTCCACCCATCCCGGCAAGCGGCATCCGATCATGTTTGAGCCGTTAACCGGCAAGGTGGCCTGGCCTCACCTGACACCGCACTTCGGCAAGCGAGTCATGTTCTCCCCGAACCACGTGGGTGCGCCCTGGCTGGAGATGATCCGCAGGGAGGCTAATGGCGACGAGAGCGTCGATAATTCCAAGCCGGGAGAAAACGGCGTCTGGAGCCTTTGCCCGGAGAATGCCGGGCGCAAGAACTTCAACGTACACTTCATTAAATTGCCGATTAAGATTGCGAAGGCGCAGGGTAAGGAGCCGCCGGTGATTGACCCGAACGGGTTGATCTATGTGCTCCATGAAGAAGAGGCGGCCATCCGGGCTAACGACGATCTGAAGTATCCATTGGTCGTGCGTGGCAACATCTACGACTGCGTCGATTGGACCCTAACCAGTGAGTGGGACGACGACGATTACACGAATTTCCAGTCGTCGAAGATCAACACGCACTGGCATTTCCTCCAGTTTGATAACCAAGCGTCGGACGGAGTGATCACCGGCTTCTCCTACGAACAGTCGGTCCGCCCGTTCACGATGTTGGAGAAAAAGAACAAGAAGGGGTTGCCTCTCCCGATGAACACGGTGCTGACTGCGCCGGTGAAAGCGGGTGCGACCTCGCTCACAGTGAAGAATGCAGGCCAGTACCATGTCGGTACACTGATCTTGGTCGGCGCCGATAACGTCAAGGGTAATGAAGTCGCCAGGATCAAGGGTATCAAGGGCAGTACGATTGCCTTGACGAAGGGTCTCAAGAACAATCATCCAGCGAACGATATCGTGACGGTCGAGTTCGTCCGGCAGCGGTTCTGGGTCGATGCGGATGTGGGAACTGTGTTCTGGCACGACCACGCATTCGGTGCGACCACCTGGCCGCATGGCGGCTTCGGAACCTTCATTGCCGAGCCGGTCGGATCGACCTATCATGATCCGAAGACCGGGAAGGCGATCCGGAGCGGGCCGGTCGCGGACGTTCGTACGGTCGAACCGGTTGGCTATGGGGTGAACAACAGCTTCCGTGAATTGATGGTACAAGTGCACGATACTGTGCCGCATACCGTCAATATTGTGACGGCGGGAAATCCGCCGGGGCAGCCGATCGAAGTAGCGCTTGAGGCAGGTAAGACCGTGTCGTTCATGATGCCGGACAAGCTCTATATGACGCCGATGCCGTTCCTGAACGGCGGGACCCATACCACCGGCAGCGGGTTGAACTTCAGGGCCGGTCCGATCGCCCAGCGGTTGGCCACAAACCCTGACGTATCTCAGGCATTCAACAGCCAGATCCATGGCGATCCTTATACGCCGTTGCTGCGTGCCTATACAGGAGACACGATGGTGTTCCGTCTCCTGCACACGCTGATGAACGAGACGATGACCTGGACCATTTCGGGTCATACCTTCTTGAGCGAGCGGTATGCAAGCGATGCGAACAGGAAGAATTCGATGCACGTCGGGATTGCGGAGCGCTACGATCTCGTGGTGCCGCAAGCTGGTGGACCGCGATTGCAAGCGGGTGACTACATCCACTTCAACGGCCGCTCGTCGAAGTTCTCTGAAGGGGCCTGGGGCCTCATCCGCGTCTATGACAAGGAGCAGGCCGATCTGAAGAAGCTCCCGGCCGGCTTCTCGATCAAGGGCGAGATTCCCAAGGCGTTGCCGGTCTGTCCGGCTGACGCGCCGGTGAAGAGTTTCAACGTCGTGGCCTTGGATTATCCGGGCATGAAGTTCAACGCCAAGGCGCCGGAATCCATCGAAGTGGACTTCGAACGGAAGATCCAAATCAGCAATCCCGAGGCTAAGATTTATGCCTTGGAAGAAGATGCCGCGAAGGTGGCGAGCGGTGCGCACCCGATGCCGCTCACGCTTCGTGTGAATGTCGGCGATTGCGTCAAAGTTAGTCTGAAGAACAAGATGCAGGAAAGTAAAGCCTCCTTCTCCGCGATTGGTTTGGCCTTCGATCCGAAGGATTCGATGGGCGCCAACGTCGGCAACAACCCAGGCGATCAGACGATCGCGCCTGGCGCCGAGCGGACCTATACCTACTACGCGGATCCGTTCAATGGTGAAACCACGTCGTTGGTGTGGGATTGGGGCAACGTGATGACGAATCCGCGCAATGGCTTATTTGGAGCCGTGGTGGTCGGTCCGAAAGGGTCCAAGTATCGGGATCCGAAGACCGGCGCCGATCTCACCAACAAGAACGCCTGGGCCGCCGACGTGATCATCGATCGCTCGGTGCCTGGCAACGAGATGCGAGCCAATTATCGCGACGTGGCGTTGTTCTTCCAAGACGAGGACAACATCATCGGCACGAGCTT
>DASVEA010000250.1:0-4649 GCA_036380815.1 Nitrospiraceae bacterium | reverse complement strand
GAACACCAGGCCATCCGGCAAATCCAGCAATTTCTCGTGAATTTCCCGACCCATCCGCAGGCAGCGAAAACCTCGGAACTCCTCGCCACACTCCAAGCCAAACTAAAATCCAACCAGTTTTTCATCGCCGCGGTCCTGCCGCTTTCAGGAAAGATGGCTCCCTTTGCCAGTGAAGTCCTCAGCGGAATTCAGTTGGCCGTCGAAGCAAATAGAGACCGGGCAGGGAGTGCATCGGTCGGTCTCATCGTCAAAGATTTCGAATCCGATCACGCCTCTTTCTTGGACGACTTCTCCGAACTGCTGAACACCGATCGCCCCCTCGCCGTGATCGGCCCGCTCCTCTCGAAAAATCTGCCGGTCATGGCTGAACTCGCCGAGCGAGCCCACATCCCCCTGATCACGCCGTCGGCGACCCTCCCCAACGTCAGACGACTCGGCAACTATGTGTTCAGCACGGCACTCACCTATTCACTTCAAGCCAAACGAATCGCGGCCTATGCCATCAAGGAGCAAGGCTTCCGCCGATTCTGCATCCTGCATCCCGACACCACGTATGGCCGCGAGTTGGCCAGGCTCTTTACTCAAGAAGTCCGCCAAAACGAGGGGGAAGTGATCGCCATTGAATCCTACAAAGAGGGCGAAGCCGACGTGAGTGCGCAACTCAACCGCATGAAGGCGGAAGACCTCAAGAGGTATGGCTTGTCCGTGCCGGTTGATCAGACTAAACTCACAGGAAAACTGACAAAGCTGGACAAGAAAATCTTCTATACGCCGGGCTTCGACGCGATCTTCATCCCGGGCCGCGCAGCCGACGCCGGCCTCATTACAGCCCAGCTCAATTTCCACGACATGAAAGTTCCTTTCCTGGGCGCGAATGGATGGAACTCGCCGGACTTTGCCCGCACGGACGATTCGTCAATCGACGGAGCCGTGTTCGTCGACGGCTTCTTTGTGGACAGCCCTACCCCTACCGTGCAGGATTTTGTCGACCGGTACAAAAAAAGGTTCCAAACCAACCCGACACTTTTTGCGATGCAGGGCTACGATGCCGCGAAATTGGTGCTGGATGCGGTTCGAAAAGGCGCCTCCTCTGGCGAAGCCGTCCAGGAGCAGTTGCTGACACAGCCAGACCTCTCATCCCTTGCGGGACCGGCGGCATTCGGACCGGACGGGACATTGAATCGTCCGCTCTTCCTCATGCAGATCAAACGAGGCCGATTTCAACAGGTAAATTAAGAACGCCGACCGCATGAACTCCTTAGCGCAGATTCTCCACACGATTTCCTACATGGGGCTCCCGCTCCTCTTCGCAATGGTGTTGCACGAATACGCCCATGGCTGGGTCGCCTATCGGTGCGGCGATCCGACCGCCAAACTACAGGGTCGGCTCACCATGAACCCGCTGGCACACATCGATCCGTTCGGAACTGTCATCCTGCCGCTGCTCTGCCTGGTTATGCCGGGAGGATTCTTACTCGGCTGGGCCAAGCCGGTCCCTATCGACCCACGCAGCATGCGCCAACCACGTCGCGACATGGCACTTGTCGCGGCGGCTGGGCCGGCCATGAATCTCGCGCTGGCAATCGGCAGCGCCCTTCTTTTCGCGCTCCTCTTGTCGATCGATCCCACGATCGAGAGCTACTGGTCCAAATCATCAGAGACCCCGCCCTCAGATACGTGGCACGCCATGTTCCTCCTGCCGATCGCCGTGATGTCGGTCTACTCCGTCTTGATTAACGTGCTCTTGATGCTGTTCAATCTGCTGCCGATCCCACCATTGGATGGCGGGAGAATTCTGACGAGTCTTCTCCCAAATACTGCGGCAATGGCGCTCATGCGCATGGAACGCTACGGCATGTTCATCCTGGTGGCGCTGATCGTATTCGATCCACAAATCCACCTGATCCATACCATCACGAGCACCTTGACCCACAGTCTATCCAATGCGATTCTCTCCACCGCCGTCGGTCTCGGAACAGGAAACACGCCATGACCACACCCAGGAAACGAGTCCTCAGCGGCATGCAACCGAGCGGGCTGCTCCATCTCGGCAACTATCTCGGCGCCTTGGAGAATTGGAAAGGTCTTCAGAACGAGTTCGAGTGCTATTTCTTTGTCGCGGACTGGCACGCACTCTCGACGAACTATGCCGATACCAGCCACGTCCGAGAGTTCGTCCACGAGTTGTTGATCGACTGGCTTGCCGCGGGCATCGATCCCGCGAAAGCCACGGTGTTCGTGCAATCGCGTATCCCGGAACATGCCGTCTTGCATCTCTTGTTCTCCATGATGATTCCTGTCGCCTGGTTGGAGCGGAATCCGACCTATAAGGAAAAACGGGAAGAGATGAAGGAGCGCGATCTGAGCACGTACGGATTTCTCGGCTATCCGGTCCTCCAAGCCGCGGATATTCTCATCTACAAGCCTGATTTCGTGCCGATAGGAAAAGACCAGCTGCCGCACCTTGAGCTCACCAGGGAACTAGCCCGCCGGTTCAATAGCCTCTACAAGCCGGTGTTCCCTGAACCGCTGGAGCGACTTACTAAGTTCCCGAAAGTGCTCGGCACGGATGGCCGGAAGATGAGCAAGAGCTACGGCAACACGATCAACCTGTCCGATCCCGAACCAGTCGTGCGACAGAAACTCAAGACGATGGTCACCGATCCCGCCCGGGTCCGACGCCACGACCCAGGAAATCCGGACCTCTGTCCGGTGTATGATTTTCACAAGATCTTTTCATTGCCGATAATTCAGGAACAGATTAATACCGAATGCCGGACAGCCGCCATCGGCTGTATCGATTGCAAGAAACTTGTCGCCGATCGAATCGTCGAACGCATGGCACCAATGTGGGAGGCGCGCGCGCGTCTGAGCAAAGATCCCGCGCGCCTGAACGACATCGTGACAGAGGGCAGCCGCCGGGCCGGCGAGGTCGCCAAAGCGACGCTACATGACGTAACCGAGGCGATGAAGATTTAGCCCGGTGCTGAAAAAGTCAGCCAGCTTCGTTCTCACCTTGTTGAACAGATCCTCAACGCACCCGAGAGGGTACGGCTGCGGCCTTGCTGGATGAACTTTTTGAGCACCCGGCGTGATTTTTTCTTTTTTTTGCCGCACGGTGCGAACCGCCGAAGCCCTCAGCCCTGTCTCTGCGCGAGTAGGTTCAGCCACCGCCCCTTACGCTCCCGATTGGTCACCACTTTCAACTCAAGAACCTTCCATCCGGCTCGACGAACCGCGCGAGCAAGTTCGTCCTTTCTCCAGCGAGCGAAATAGCGCCCGGGAACCCATCCATCTGTCACAAGGCAGCTCTTCACGCCGTGGGTCACCGTTGCGGCGAACAGGCCGCCTGGACGGACAAGCCTGCACAGGTCGGTCAGGATACGACGTGCGTCAGGTTTCGGAAGATGCATCAGCGAGGCGGCAGCCCAGAGGCCATCGAACGACATCGCCTGAAAAGGGAGGTCGCGAAGGTCGGCGCGGACCAGGGGCAATGAACGATATCGACGTCGTCCCGCTGAGAGCAACGCACTCGTCCGGTCCAAGCCCACAACGCGATACCCACGCTGACCGAGATCTCCCGCATCCTTGCCTCCTCCACAGCCGAGATCCAAGAGCCTCGCATCAACAGGGAGACACTGTAGCCATTCGACCAACAACGGTGGTCGGCGATGCCGTCGCTTGTTCCAGCGAGCGACACACTCCCTGGCCGACCGTTCGTACGCGTCGATCGTCTGCAAGACAAGCTGAGTTGTGCTATCGTGAGCCAAACTAGAAGGAGCCATTCATGCCGCGAGTAGATGTACAATGACCGTACTGGCTTTGGCATTCATCCTGCTGGGAGCGAGCTGGAGCACCGCACGGGCAGCCGATCCACCCTGCGACAAGTACGCCGTCGCCAAACAGACCAAATGTGCGGAGATCTGGAAGGCGCTGAACCAGGAAGACGGCCCCGTGATCGCACAATTCGGGCTGGACCAACTGAAGCGGCGCGAGGAAGGAAAAATCAATGCCGAGCAACACCTCGGAGAAAACATGGCCTTCATTAAACAGTCCACCGAAAAGCGCCTTGAACGGCTCCGCGCTCGAATGGAAAAAGAATAGGCCTCACAAGTCTTCCCCCTTCGATTGGCCCAACACACGCCCGGCCGAGCTCAGCAAGTCCCGTCCCACAATGATCGGTGCCTTGAAATGTACGGCGAGGGCGATGGAATCGGACGACCGGCTATCAAACGTCTTCACCTGATCATGCACCGCAACGGTCAACGCGCCATAATAGGTGCCACCTTGTAGCGTGATGACGGTGCGCAACACTTTCCCGCCATAGGCCTCCAAGATCGTATGCATCAAATCGTGCGAGAGGGGGCGAGAGAGCTTCTCGCCGTTCAACGCGGCTTGAATCGACAGGGCGACTGTCAGATCAACGAAAATCGGGATGGCCTTGCCTTCGGCCTGCAAGAGCACCACAGGTCCGTGATCGGAGGAACGAACCTCCACATCCGTGATCGTCACTGGATCGGAAGGATACGAGGGGCCACCGTCCGCACGCACATTCACAGGCAACAACCCGACAAGGAGAACACCCGAGAGGACTAGCCGACTGAACATCGTCATGGTCACACCTCCTGCGCAGGCTGTCAGGCTGTGGA
>DASVEA010000249.1:0-5313 GCA_036380815.1 Nitrospiraceae bacterium | reverse complement strand
GGAGACAGAAATCAACGATGGTGACGAAGTAGCCTTGCTGCCACCGTTCGCAGGGGGATGCCCAATGGATCGGGCCAGTGACGATGCCCAGTTTGTCCGTGTACAATGGGAAGATTTTTCCGTTGATGCGGAGATCAATCGGGTGCGAGGCCGATCGACGCGGATCGGCGGCATTGCGATTTTTCTCGGGACGGCGCGCGACCGGTCCAAGGGGCGCGATGTCGACAGCATCACCTTCGAGCACTACGAAGGGATGGCACAAAAGAAGCTGCGCGAAATCCGTGAGCGGGCGTTGAAGGATTTCGATATCAACGAGGTCGTGATCCTCCATCGGTATGGCGAAATCGGCATCGGCGAAAACATTGTACTGATTGTCGTGGGGGCTGAGCATCGGGCCGAGGCGTTTCGTGCCTGCAAGTGGGCGATCGATGAATTGAAACAAATCACGCCGATCTGGAAACTCGAACACACGCCGGAAGGCGAAGTCTGGGTGGAAGAGCACCCATAAGGGAATGTTGAATGTTCAATGATGAATGTTGAATGCCGGAGGATGGACTCCCGAAAATTGAACATTCAAAATTACTAACTCCACATTAAGGACAAGAGGCAAACCACGGGTCATGAACGAATCGTTAAAAGATACGGTGCATGCTGTCACTGCCGATACGTATGGTCGGCCGCTTCGCAGCTTGCGTTTGTCCGTGACGGATCGATGCAATCTCCGTTGCAAGTACTGCATGCCGGAAGAAGACTATGTCTGGCTGCCGCGCGAGGATGTACTAACTCATGAGGAAATGGCAGGCCTGACCGGCTATTTTACCGACCTCGGCGTGGATCGCGTGCGGCTGACCGGCGGAGAGCCGTTGCTTCGACGCAATTTACCGCAGTTGATTCGCCTGTTGCTCCAGAACCCCCGCGTGACGGATATCGCACTCACGACGAATGGCATTCTGTTGGCGGACCAGGCTGAGGCGCTGTATGAGGCAGGGCTTCACCGCGTCACGGTCAGTCTCGATACGCTAAGACCGGAACGATTTCGTCAACTGACCCGCCATGATGAGTTTACGCGCGTGTTGGAAGGGATTAAGTCGGTGGCTCGGGCGGGATTTACCGGGTTAAAACTTGATACGGTGGCGATTCAGGGTTTCAATGACGATGAGTTGGTCGCGCTGATCGAGTTCGGCAAGCAGGTGCAGGCGGAAGTCAGGTTTATCGAGTATATGGACGTCGGTGGTGCGAATGAGTGGTCTCAACAGAAAGTGCTCTCCCGAGCCACGATGCTCACAATGCTGAGCAAACACTATGGGATGATCGAGCCGATGCCTGCGCGGGGAGCTGCGCCGGCTCAGCAATTTCTGCTGCCGGATGGGACGACCTTTGGGATTATTCCTTCAACGACCACGCCGTTCTGTGCGACCTGCGATCGCAGCCGGGTGACCGCCGATGGCATGTGGTACCGCTGCCTGTATGCGACGAGGGGAACCGATCTGCGCAAACCTCTCCGCGCCGGTGCCTCTGCGGACGAGATAAAGGCCTTGATCCGTGCTGGGTGGGAAGGCCGCCGCGATCGAGGTGCAGAAGAGCGCAAGGCGCTTGAACGGGACGGGTTGCGTGTCGGGGGGTTCATCGGTATTGACAAACTTCGCAAAAACCCACATCTCGAAATGCACGTTCGAGGCGGCTGACGTCCCATCTTGCCGCTGACACCTGTGCCACAGGGGGACTCCCTGTTGATGCTGGCATGCTGGATACTGAATTCCTGACCATCTTAGGACTCGGTTTCGTACTGGGGCTTCGCCATGCCTTGGACACGGACCATGTAGCTGCCGTATCCACGGTGCTCGCGCAACGGCCCTCGCTCCGCGCCTCCGGCATGATTGGATTCAGCTGGGGACTCGGACATACGGTGGTGTTGTTGCTGGTTGGGGCGGTGGTATTGGTGCTCCGCGTGCCGATTCCTGAACCCTTCGCGTTGGCGGCCGAGTTCGGCGTCGGCGCCATGCTCGTGCTCCTCGGCGGAATTCTCGGGGTGCGGTTGGTCCGTGAACGCTGGCATGTGCATACGCACGACCATGATGGTGAACGGCACGTACACCTGCATAGCCATGCGCTGGTCGAGGATCACGGACATGTACACTGGTGGCGTGATTCCGTTCGACCATTCTGTATCGGCATGGCCCATGGTCTGGCCGGGTCAGCGGCGTTGTTGTTGATCGTGCTGTCGTCTGCGCGATCGGTGTCGGAGGGGTTGACGTATATCGTGGTGTTCGGGTTTGGCTCGATCATGGGGATGATGCTGGTCGGGATGGTCGTGAGCCTTCCGGTGTTGTGGTCGCTGAACCTCGGGCGTCCCGTCTTTCTCGCGGTCCAGGGGCTGGCGAGTCTTGGGAGTGTTGCCGTCGGACTCACGATGATGCTCCACATCGCCTTCGGCGGCTAGCCCGCATTATTTACGAGAGTTCGTGACGAAACCGCCGAGACGCCATGCGAGACGGGCGCGCGGAGCCGCGAGGCGGGGCGTTGCCCCGCCTGGGAGTTCCGAAGGGGGTGTGCCCCCTTCGTGGGGATTCTACAAGGGGGCCGGCCCCCTTGTAAGAGTGGGCGAGGCAGGCTTCAGGGTTGAGCCCACGAGGGAGGGAGGCATACTTGAAACAGTATGTTGACCGACTGAACGGCGAGCGCGCCCGCGTCCAGGTGCGTCGCCACCGCGCTTGCGAGGTCGAGCGCCCTTTGTATGATCTTGGCGCGAAGAAAAAATACCGCAATGAGTTCTGATTTTTATATCGGCGGTTGCAGTAGAAGTCTTCGTGAATAATGCGGGCTGACTCTACTGACGTCCCATCTTCACTTTCATCGACGGGAAATCTACGTGCGTCATGACGGCGGCTATGGTATTCTGCCGTTCTCATGGTCCGTTGTTCCTGAAGCGCAAGCAACCGTAATGTTTAATGTTGAATGTTCAATTGAACATCGAAAATTGAGCAGCGAACCTTCTTCAGAAACGCGAAATATGCTTCACCCTTCACGCTTCACGGGTGGCGAGAGCCACGGTTGCGGGCTAAGAGGAGCGCAGAATGGCCTGGTTTAAAAAACAGAAAACGACCGAGCCGGATCCTCCAAAGCGAACCAAGATTTCGGAAGGGATGTGGCTCAAGTGTAATCACTGCCGAGAAATCGTCTATCGCAAAGAAGTCGAGCGTAATAATAAGGTCTGCCCGAAGTGCGACTATCATTTCCCGATTTCTGTCATGGAGCGCATTGCGCTCTTGGTCGACCTCGGGACGTTCAAAGAGTGGGACGCGGAGCTCGGTCCCCAGGACCCGCTGAACTTTCAGGACACAAAATCGTACAAGGATCGTGTCAAGGCGCACCAGGGGAAGACCGGCCGCAAAGATGCCATGATGATCGGCGAAGGCATGATGAACGGCCGTCGTGTGGTGCTCTGCGTGTTCGACTTCAGTTTTATGGGTGGCAGCATGGGGTCGGTCGTCGGGGAAAAGATCTGCCGGGCGATCGATCGCGCACTGGAAGCCAGGTTGCCGGTCATTTTGGTCACGACCTCCGGAGGAGCCCGGATGCAAGAGGGGATTCTTTCCCTGATGCAGATGGCTAAGACTTCTGCCGCTGTCGCCAAGCTGGGCGAGGCCAAACTCCCGTTTATTTGTTTGTTAGCCGATCCCACGTTCGGGGGCGTCACCGCCAGTGTCGCCATGTTGGGAGATGTGATTTTGGCCGAACCGAAAGCGCTGATCGGCTTTGCCGGTCCTCGCGTGATCGAGCAGACCATCAAACAGCAGCTGCCTGATCAGTTTCAGCGAGCGGAATTTCTGTTGGAGCATGGCATGATCGATATGATTGTGGAGCGCAAACAGCTGAAAGAAACCTTAAGCACCCTCGTCGCGCATTTTTGAGCCTGGACCTTCATGAAGAATCCTGGTTAGCTTCCTTCCTGCCTGGTTACACCATGACCTATTCCTCTGCCGTGGCCTACTTGTATCGTCTGCAAAGGCATGGCATCAAACTGGGACTTGAGACGATGACGGCGTTGACCGTGCGACTCGGCAAGCCGCAAACCAAGTACCGTACACTGCACATCGCCGGTACGAATGGAAAGGGATCCACCGCGGCCATGGCCGCCACCGTGTTGCAGGCGGCAGGGTATCGAGTGGGGCTCTATACTTCGCCCCATCTCGTGGAGTTCCGTGAACGGATCCGCGTGAACGGCGAGATGATTGCTGAATCGCAGGTGGCACAATTGACCGAACAACTTCAGACCCTCTGCGAACCGGACCTGTCGCCGACCTTTTTCGAATATACGACGGCGATGGCGTTTCAGCACTTTGCCGACTCAGGGGTCGACGTGGCAGTGTTGGAGGTTGGATTGGGCGGAAGATTCGATGCCACTAACGTGGTCATGCCCATGGCCTGTGCGGTGACGACGATTTCCCTCGATCATCAGGAATATTTGGGACCCACACTCTCATCGATCGCGTTCGAGAAGGCCGGCATTATCAAGCCGGGGGTACCGGTGGTGCTGGGGCGGCTCGAAGATGACGCATGGCGGGCGATCGAACAGGTGGCAAGGAAGCAGCAGGCCCCGGCGTTTCGTCTGAATGAGGATTTTCGCACAGAGGGAGAGGGGCCCCAGCAATTTTCCTATCGCGGTCTGGGTATGCAATATGACGGTTTGACCTGTGCCCTGGAGGGTCGCCACCAACTTGATAACGCCGCTTGTGCGCTGGCGCTGTTGGAGGCGGCAGCCCCTCAGGGGATTGCTGTCACGGCCGAGGCGGTGACAGCGGCACTGCGTGCGGTCAACTGGGCCGGACGATTGGAGGTGGTCGACCGCCGTCCGACGATCCTGCTGGATGGCGCGCATAATCCTGCTGCTGCCACGGCCTTAGCCGACTACCTCACGCGCTCTGACCAATCTCATCCGTCCCGCCCAGTGGTCCTTGTCCTTGGAATGATGCGCGACAAGGACCATCGAGGCTTTGTCGAACCGCTCAGGAGCCTTATCGACGAGGTGGTGTTGACGCAGGCGGATCTCCCACGTTCTGCAACCGCTCATGAACTTCGCGCCTCGCTCGAAGGTCTGCTGTCTCACCCGCATGTCGTGCCGTCGTTCAGTGATGCAATGGCGCTGGCCAGAAAGCTGGCGACACCGGACGGTCTGGTCTGTGTCACGGGATCGCTCATGCTCGTGGGAGAGTGCCAGGCATGGGTCCGTGGCGTTGGGCTTTCGCCGCTTCGGGGCTGACATGGCAGGGAACGCGATGCGGCTGTGGATGTGCCTGATCGGTTGGTTAGTGT
>DASVEA010000248.1:0-5589 GCA_036380815.1 Nitrospiraceae bacterium | reverse complement strand
CCCTCATCCCTTCGTCAGGATCGCCCGCAAGGCCGGTTCCAGCGTCGGATAGTGAAAGATGTACCCCCCGGCGAGCGCCTTCGCCGGACTGATCCGTTGGCCTGTGGTCATGAGCGTCCCCAGTTCTCCCATTGCCATTTGCAACGCGAAGCCCGGCACAGGAAGCCAGGACGGCCGGTGGATGACTCGCCCGAGCACCTCGCAGAACCGGTTCATCGTCACAGCCTCGGGCGCCACCGCGTTGACGGGACCAGAGACGTTTGGCTCCGTGAGTACCCACTGGATCAGACCGATGTGGTCACGCCGATGGACCCACGATATCCACTGAGTTCCTGGCATGATCGGGCCACCCGCAAAAAGCCTAAATGGCAACAGCATCTTCGGCAAGGCACCGCCATCTTGTTCGAGCACCATCCCGGTCCGCAACATGACGACTCGCACACCGAACTCTGCCGCCCGAAGCGCCTCCGCTTCCCACGCGAGACAGAGATCGGCCAGAAAGCCTTGGCCGCGGGCGGCGCCCTCATCCAGCACACGATCGTCGCTGGCCCCGTAGTAGCCGATACCGGATGCGCTGACCAGCGTGCGGGGTTTCAAGGACCGGCGGGACATGGCTGCTACCAGCAGACGAGTGGTAAGGACCCGGCTTTCAGTCAGGAGTCGCTTGTGGACGTCGGTCCAGCGTCCATCGGCAATAGGCGCACCAGCGAGATTGATGACAGCATCGGCATCTTCGAGACAGTGCTCCCAGGCTCCCGTCTCTCGGCCATTCCACTCGACGGCCGTGACAGTTGAGCCACACGACCGTTGCGCCTCATCCCTCCTTCTCGTGAGGAGAGTGACCCGATACCCCTCCTGACTGAGCGAGGCACATAAGGGCCGACCGATGAAACCCGTTCCGCCGGTTACAACAATATGAATGGGTTTCATCTCCCTACCAGAGCCGCCGCGCGGGACCGACAAGTTGTTAGTCACCGAGCTGTGTGTTATTTCCATGGCCTTTCTGATCTTGGCCATCTGACTCACCTTGATCTAACCGTTGAGCATATTTTCTCTGCTTCACGACATGCAAGAGAGTCGGCATCGGGTTCAATCGGTTCCGAAGAATGACCGGGTCGATAACCTCGCCACAACTGGTGCAACGCAAACCCGTGATGCCGATTTGACCAGTGTCGTCCTGGAGGTCCAGGTAAAACTCCGTGACCATCAACCCCCCGCAACGCATGCAGATGACTTCGTCGGCTTGCGAAGTGGAGGGAGGACGATTGTCTGGTCTCCCATTCGATTCCACTGGAACCCTCGATGGCGATCATAAGGGTCAACAGAGTGCTCCTTACTTGACACGAGGCCCACGCAATCCGGCCTGCCGCCGCATCGCGACAGCCGTTCTCCTTGGCGCGACACTTGCCCACCAGCATAGCGCCACTATTGCCATTACCACCAAGATCATCTGGTCCATGTTGTCCTCCTCATCACGGTTAGCAGTCCCACTCATTCATCTTGTCAGCCGTCTCTGTTGCTCACCGAGAAGACAGGCCTCTCCGGGGTGTAGGGAGGGGCCTATCTACCTCAGTGGGAGACGCCGTGCGGAGTCGCGGCGCCCACCTTGAGGGGGAAAAGAATCCGGCCTCCGTATCTTTGCTGTGCTCATCTGCTTCATCGTAACACCACTTCGCCTACTTCTGTTGGGCCTGGCCCTCGAGACCACGGACACAGCGAAAGCCTGTGCCATGGGTCTGCAGCGCAAATCCGCCGCGCCCGCGAGCCGTCGTCGTGATATCCGAGACCGGGCTATGCCAAGACCCACCACGAATCGAGCGGACCACACCTTTTTTATCAGGACCCTGCGGATTCCGATCCGGCGCATGCTGGTAATACTCAGGGTCATACCAATCCTGCACCCACTCTCGAGCATTACCCGATAGGTCCTGCACTCCGTACGGTGAGTCACCGTGGGGCAAGGACCCGACCGGATGCAATGTGCGCTCCTCTTCCCACTCACGGTCAAAGTTCGCTCGCTTCGATGTCGCTGGTTCATTGCCCCAGGGAAAGAGACGACCATCGGTGCCACGAGCGGCCTTCTCCCATTCGGCTTCCGTCGGGAGCCGCTTCTTGGCCCAACTACAATAAGCCTTGGCGTCGAACCAGGTCGTCTGCACGACCGGAAGCTGCTCTATTCCCTTGACGGACGAAAGTGGGCCTGCGCCATAGGGATTCGGAGGGCTTCGATGGCCCGTGGTCGCAACGAACGCGAGATACCGTTCATTCGTCACTTCGACTTGATCGATCGCAAACTCGTCGAGGTGCACAGATCGCTGCGGCCACTCATCGGCCCGGCCTTTTCCTTCCGAATTCCCCATCAAGAACTCTCCAGCCGGAATCGTCACCATAGGGACCGGGTCAACCTCTTTGGGAACCGGCGGCGCTGCTACGACAGGCGCGATGACGACGGTACAGACTGTGGCCATCATCGCAACAATAGTGCTCCAGCGAGTGCTGCTTCTCCTCAAACATTGCGTCATTTCTTCTGCTCCTTGCTCCCCTCGATGGCCTTGGCGGTATGGTCTTTCACTTGGTTTACGAGACGCTGTACTTGACGCTCGTCTCCCTGCTCAGCTGCCTCTTGCGCCTGATTGATGAGGGTTCTGGCTTCGTGCAGGTGCTGCTCGATTTCGGCCTGCAGGGCAGGGGAAGCGACCGTTCCGCCTAACGCCGCGCGATGATAGACCTCCCACGCCTGGTCCACATCATGCTCGGCCTCATGCACCATCTGCACCTTATCCTGGTGCGGATGCTGGGCCGGATCGATGGGCCCAGCCTGGAGGGGTGAGGCTCTGAGTAGCGCGAAGAGGACAATCCCCGGAAGGAGAATCTTGTTGTGTATCACAGGTGCGCCTCCATCACGACCAACCCATTGAGAAAACCCATTTCAACACTCCTCACGGCCGCTTCATCGACTGTTCAATATGAGAGCGAGTTCAAACAGTTCGATATTCTTGTGATCGATGGCCCATGCCCCACATACATCAAGAAGGCCGAGAATATACTAGGACACTGGGATGCGGGCCATGGGTTTTCCGTTGGGCGGCGACATGCCCGCTTCAGCGGACGACCCCGGCGCACAGCCGATAAACCGGTCGTGAGGCATTTTAGCCTCATCGAGGTCTCTCATCTCACGCAACGCTGCTTTTGCGATTCCCCGAAGCATCCCACTAAACACCAACTCGTGCGGCAGGTAGAGCGAATACCAATAAACCTGCCCAATCAGTCCCACTGGATCAAAAATTGCGGTCTGCCGGATCGTTGTTGAAGAGCCGGCACCCGTCACCTCGAACTCCAGCCACGCCCGCCCAAACAAATGCATCTCGGAGATGAGCCGCAGGCGGCGGTTCGGCTCAATCGACTCAACGCGAAACGAGTCGACCGTATCACCGACGCGAAGGGTCGTGGGAGAAGGCCGTCCACGTCTCAAGCCCACACCCCCTTCGAGCAGGTCGATGAAGCCGCGCACCCGCCACAGCCAGTTATACGCGTACCAACCATTGTCACCACCGATCCTCTCAATGCACCTGAAAACGACTTCAGGCGGCGCTTCTACGTTCAACGTCCGCGAATCGACCAGACGCGTGCCGAACCGCACTCCACCCCACGACTGCAACTTTCCCGATGAGGAGAGCGCATCGGACCAGCGCGTTGCCGCGAAATGCGTCTCTTCATGGGCTAGGGCTCGGCGAATTGCCTCATCGATTCCCATCGGACGTACAGAGAAGGTTGTGAGCGCGGCATTATCCCGCACCACCGTGACATGGACGATGCTCTCAATAATCGCTCGCCCGATGCGCGCGTATAACGGCGTGACCAATCCAAGCCACAGAGCAGACAACCAGGGGGTGAGGACCGGCACGGGTATGACCCGCGGCGTGAGCCCTCGTTGACGCCCGTATGTACGCATCATGTCTGCGTAGGATACTTGGTCAGCACCGCCGATCTCGTACATGCGGTAGTTGGAGATGGGAATCCGAAGCGCTTCTATCAAGTAGTCCAGCAAGTCGTCGATCGCGATGGGCTGCGCCTTCCCCTTGACCCATCTCGGTGTGAGCATGATCGGCAGGCGTTCCACCAGCGCGCGAATCAGCTCAAACGAGGCGCTGCCGGAACCAATCACGGCCGATGCGCGAAACTCACACACGGGCAGGCCCGACTGCCGCAAGATATCTCCGACCTCGTGCCGACTGCGCAGATGTGTCGAGAGCTCCTCTTCGTCGCTGCCCAAGCCTCCCACATAGATGAGGCCCTTGACACCCGCTGCCTTCGCTGCCTTGCTAAAGTTCCGCGCTGCCTGCCGGTCCGTCTCTTCAAATGAGCCAGTCGAACTCATTGAATGAACCATGTAGTAGGCCACGTCGACTCCGCGGAACGCGGAGTCGAGACTCGGTCGATCAAGGACGTCACCCGCGACAACTTCCGTTGATGGACCGGCCTTCTGCTTGAGAATTTCTGGATGTCTGGCCACACAGCGCACGCGGTACCCCTGATTCTCCAATGACGGCAGGAGGCGCCCGCCAATGTACCCGCTGGCACCTGTGAGGAGAATGAGGGACTTCTCCGGAATTGCCGATGGGTTCGCTGTCAATTTGCTCGCCACCATGGTTTCAGAGCTATTCATTTCAGACCTCCCATCACGACTTGGGCCCTCGCAGGGGTCGCGATGCCGCCCCCCTCCGCCAGCCATTTCAACTATTTCTTCTTCATGCTCTTCTTGATCAGATCGCGTGTCGCCAGGTATTCCTTGTTGCCCGGCTCCGCAGCCAACGCCTTCTCGATGGAGGCCATCGCTTCGGCGTTCTTCTCAACACCCATCGCGACTAATGCCTGAATGAACGCATCGCGGCCTGCTTGCATGGCTTCATCGGAAACCTGCTGGGCCGACTTCGCACAACGGAACCCGAGGCCGACTCCATAGGAGTTATTCTCCGGCTGATTCCAGAACCGATGGCTCGTATGAAGGGAGGTTGCCGGCGCGAGCCAGGAACCGCCGCGCAGCACCTTAACCGGGCCTTGATTGGCAAAGTTGTAGCCCTTCTCGGCGCCACGTGGATTCAGGGCAGGACTCGTCTTATAGTATTTCAGGTCATACCAATCCTCGACCCATTCGAAGACGTTCCCTGCCATGTTGTAGACTCCAAACCCGCTGACCCCTTCTGGATAGGAATCCACCGGCATAGTACGGCCAATGTTCTGCCCATAGTTGGCTTTCTCCGGATCGAGCGTATGGCCCCATGGGTAATGGTTGTCTCCTTGCGGACCTTTGGCCGCTCGCTCCCATTCCGCTTCCGTCGGAAGCCGCTTGCCCTCCCACTTACAGAAGGCGCTCGCATCATGCCAGCTGACACCGACGACAGGTTGGTTTGCCTTATTGAGCCGAGGGTCATCCCAATAGGCAGGTGCTGGATGACCGGTGCCTTTCATAAACTCCTTGTACCGTGCGTTCGATGCTTCGAACTTGTCGATGAGATAAGAATCGAGGACCACCTGGTGTTTGAATTCATCGGAGTGTTCACTGCTTCCCATCGTGAACTCGCCCTTTGG
>DASVEA010000247.1:0-6908 GCA_036380815.1 Nitrospiraceae bacterium | reverse complement strand
TGAGCCTCTGAGCGCAGCGAGAACGCCGCTGGCGGACTTTTTCAGCATCCTGTTAGTCATGGCCGAGCGCCTCCGAAAGCTGCTGTGCCGATAGAGTCGCGGTGCCGACCATGCCGACGACGATACCCGCGGCATAGTTGGCCAGCGTCGCCGCATCTCTTGTCGAGGCGCCGGTCGACAGCGCGAGGGCCAGCGTCCCGATCACCGTATCGCCTGCACCAGTGACGTCGTAGACTTGGCGGGCTTGTGTGGGAATGTGCCAGGAGACGCCCTCTCCCTCGTACAAACTCATCCCTTTTTCGCCGCGCGTAATGAGCACCGCTTGGCATCCTAAGCGCTGTCGTATGATCGCGCCGGCCTCGTTGCTGGCCTGATCGTCATCACCGTGCACCCCGGCGGCTTGTATCGCTTCAAGATAGTTTGGCGTGATGATCGTCGCCCCCTTGTAGTAGCTGAAGTGTTCGACTTTCGGATCGACGACCAGGGGTATACCGCGAAGTGCGGCGAGCCGCGTGAGTTCCGACATCAGCGTGGCACTCACCACCCCCTTGGCATAGTCCGACACCACGAGACAGGAGAGCTCCCGTAATCGCGATTCCACATAGCGAAGAATCCGCCGTTGCATCGCCGGCTTGAGTTCCGCGCGGCGCTCCACGTCGTACCGCACGATCTGCTGATTATGTGCGATGACGCGGGACTTTCTGGTGGTCGGGCGGTCCTGGTCGATCACGACCCCTCCACGCCCAGAACGTGTCGATCCCAACTCTTTGAGAAGCATCCGGCCGCTATCATCCGAACCGATGACGCCGCAGAGGTCCGCTTTCCCCCCCAGGGCCAGGATGTTATTGAAGACATTCGCGGCGCCACCGAGCTTCAAGGACTCGGAATCAACATGGACCACCGGCACCGGGGCTTCCGGCGAGATGCGGCTCACACGGCCCCAGATAAAATGGTCAAGAATGAGGTCGCCGATGACGAGCACGGAGACTTGCGGGAACCGCGAGATGTACTGCCGAAGCACTTTAGGGGACGCCGCACCTCCGTGACTCTGAGCTACGGAGCCTGCCGCCACCTGGCGCGTGGCTTTACCTACTGGATGGCTTTGCCGAATCGATCCCATCTGACCCACTCCGTCAATTGGCCTTGCCCGCTCCACGACCAGTAAATACGAAACGCCTTCCCGCGGATTTTTTCCTCGCGCACGAACCCCCAAAACCGGCTGTCCAGACTTTGGTCACGATTGTCGCCCATCACGAAATAGGCGCCATCAGGCACGGTTACCGGCCCGAAATTGTCGCGCGGATTGATCGTGCCGTCGATGATCCCCGGATCGATCCGTTGAGTAAATGGTTTATCATCGAGCACGATCCCGTTCACCAACACGGCTTTATTGCGAAGTTGGACGGTATCGCCTGGAGTCCCCACAATCCGTTTGATGAAATCCTTTTCCTCGTCTTCGGGAAACCGGAACACGATGATGTCTCCCCGCTGCGGCTTGCCGAATTCGATAAGGGCCTGCGAGGCGTAGCAATTGACGGGAGGAAAGGCCGCTTGAAACTTGCACTGGCTGGGCCACTGGATGCCGTAGGACAGCTTGCTGACCAGGATATGATCCCCGATCAACAGCGTGGGAATCATCGAGCCGGAGGGAATCTTGAAGGCCTGGACGATAAACACCCGGATCGCAAAGGCCAGGAGCATCGCCACGACAATGGCTTCTGCATACTCGCGAACGAGCGACTTCCTGCCCGGCCGTGACCGCGCCGCCGCTTTTCCGAACACCGCCGGCGCTCCTGCGGCATCCGTCCGTCCCGGTTGGGTCGAAGGCCTGAGGTCGTCCGATGGGGGGCGCTTCGTCTCCCCGCTCATTCCTCACCGACTTTCAAGATGGCGAGGAAGGCCTCTTGCGGCACTTCCACGCTCCCCACCGATTTCATGCGCTTCTTTCCTTCCTTCTGTTTCTCGAGGAGCTTGCGTTTCCGCGTAATATCCCCGCCGTAGCATTTCGCAAGAACATTCTTCTTCATGGCTCCGATCGTCTCACGCGCGATGATCTTGCTCCCGATCGCCGCCTGAATGGCGATCTCGTACATCTGCCGGGGAATGAGTTCCTTCATTTTCTCGGCAAGCTGACGCCCACGCTGAATGGAACGATCTTTGTGAGTGATAAACGACAGGGCATCGACCGCCTCGCCGTTCAATAAAATATCGAGCCTCACAAGATCGGACTCGCGATAGCCAAGCAGCTCATAATCGAGCGAGGCATAGCCCTGTGTGCGCGACTTGAGCTTATCGTAGAAATCGAGAATGACTTCGTTGAGCGGCAATTCATAACTGATCATCACCCGCGTCGGATCGAGAAATTGCATGCTCCGCTGAATACCGCGGCGCTCCTGACAGAGCTGGAGGATAGCCCCCATGTAACGTTCGGGTGTTATGACCGACGCCAGAATAAACGGCTCCTCAAACGAGTCGATACTGCTGGGAGGCGGAAGCTGTGACGGGTTATTGACCTCCAGCACCTCGCCCTTGGTCGTCAACACGCGATAGACGACGGTTGGCGCGGTGGTGAGGAGCGTCAGGTCATATTCACGCTCAAGCCGCTCCTGGATGATTTCCATGTGCAGCAGGCCCAAGAATCCGCATCGAAACCCGAACCCCAACGCGAGCGACGTTTCCGGTTCGTAGACGAACGAGGAGTCGTTCAACCGCAGTTTGACCAGCGCATCGCGCAAATCTTCGTACCGGGCCGTGTCGGTGGGATAGAGTCCGCAGAACACCAGCGGCTTCACTTCTTTATACCCAGGGAATGGCGCGCGCGTCGGCGACACCGCATCCGTGAGGGTATCGCCGATTTTGACGTCCGCGACTTCTCTCATGTTCGCGCAGAGGTACCCGACCTCGCCGGTCAACAGCTCGGTCCTTTTGGTCCGCTTCGGGGTGAATTGGCCGACTTCCATCACCTCGAACATCCGGTCGTTCGACATGACTTTGATCTTCATTCCCGGCCGCAGGGCTCCATCCACGACTCTCGTCAGCACGATCACCCCCTGATAATTATCAAACCAGGAGTCGAAGATGAGCGCCTTGAGCGGTGCCTGCGGATCACCCGACGGCGGAGGAATCCGTGCAATGACCGCCTCCAGCACTTCCGGCACGCCTCGTCCCTCTTTCGCGCTGATCAGTAGGGCATCGGTCGCGTCCAGCATCAGCACATCGGCAATCGAGTGCTTGGTGCCTTCCAGATCGGCGCTCGCGAGATCGATCTTATTGATGACCGGAATGATCGTAAGGTTATTGGCCATCGCCAGATTCACATTGGCAATCGTCTGAGCCTGCACCCCTTGCGTGGCATCGACGAGCAAAAGCGCGCCTTCGCAGGCCGCCAAACTGCGCGAGACCTCATAGGTAAAGTCGACGTGACCCGGCGTATCGATCAAATGCAAGGCGTACGTCTTCCCATCCTTGGCCTGATACCGGACCGCGACCGCGTGAGCCTTGATCGTGATCCCGCGTTCACGCTCCAAGTCCATCGCGTCGAGAATCTGGTCTTTCGATTCTCGGGCCGAGACAGCGCCCGTGGCTTCCAGGAACCGGTCAGCGAGGGTTGATTTGCCGTGATCGATATGGGCGATAATCGAGAAATTGCGTATAAGTCTTTGCAAATCCTAACTCATTTCCCAATAACATCAGTGTATTATAGTTACTGCCCCCGAGGTTGTCAAAGCAATCGCCCCCTCGTATAATCCGCTTCGCACCTCATTTCTACGCACACTGTCAAAGGTCATCTGTCCTAGGTCAATCGGATAAAACAAGCCTTCCGGCCCTGACGGTTGACGAGTGACCGATGACACCCTGCCCAACTGCTATGGCTAGACAACCTTCTACTAAACAATTGAGCAGCTGGGATCGAACGTACCTCTGGCATCCCTTCACCCAAATGCAGGAATGGGAACAGGAGGAGCCGCTCATTATCGAGCGAGGGAAAGGGCCCTACCTGATCGATACGGAAGGGAAGAGGTATCTCGACGGGACCTCGTCCATCTGGGTCAATCTCCATGGCCATCGGCATCCGGCGCTCGACCGTGCAATCAAGCGGCAGCTGGACAAGGTCGCGCATTCACCACTGTTCGGACTCTCCAATCCACCGGCGATTCAGCTCGCGCGAGCATTGATTCGGATCGCACCCAAAGGCTTGACGCGTGTGTTTTTTTCCGACAATGGGTCGACAGCGGTCGAAGTCGCGCTCAAAATGGCGGTGCAATACTGGCAGCAGCGACGTCCCGAGGCCGGACCCAAGCATACCTTCCTGCATCTGAAGCTGGCCTACCACGGCGATACCATCGGCGCCGTCAGCGTGGGAAACATCGAGCTGTTCCATTCGCGATTCAAGTCGCTGCTGTTTCCCACTGCCGAAGCCGACCCGCCCTATTGCTACCGCTGCCCGCTCAAGCTGACCTACCCTTCGTGCCGGATGGCCTGCCTCGATCCGATTGAACAGATCCTCAAAGAGCGGCACCGTGAACTGGCCGGCTTCATCATCGAGCCGCTAGCTCAAGCCGCAGCAGGAATGCTGACCTCTCCTCCGGGCTATCTGAAGCGAATTCGTGAGCTGTGCACCAAGTACAATGTCCTCTTGATTGCCGATGAAGTCGCCACCGGATTCGGCCGTACCGGCAAGATGTTCGCCTGCCAACATGAGAGGGTCACGCCGGACTTGATGGCGATCAGCAAAGGCCTGACCGGCGGCTACATGCCGCTCGCAGCAACACTCACCACCGACGAAATCTACCAGGCCTTTCTCGGCAAATACGAAGACTTCAAAACATTCTTCCACGGACACAGCTATACCGGTAATCCGCTCGGCTGCGCCGTAGCGCTGGCCAACCTCGAGGTGTTCAAGAAAGACAAGACGCTCGCTCGACTGCAACCCAAGATCAAGTCGATGGCGCGACTCCTACAGCCACTCTGGCAACTGCCCCATGTGGGTGACATTAGGCAGCGGGGATTCATGGCTGCCATCGAGTTGGTGGAGGATCGCGCCACGCGCAACCCCTATCCCCTCGAAGCTCGAATGGGCCATCAAGTCACTCAGGAGGCCAGACGCCACGGGTTACTCTTAAGACCGCTGGGACACATCATGGTGCTATTGCCGCCCCTCTCGACCGATGCCTCGACACTCACGCGCATGGTGGCGATTTTGCATCGTGCTATCGCGACCGTCACGGAAGCCCCCTCGCTCACATAAGCTTGACGGCTTCTTTTGTGCCAAGCTGAAGCAACGATGCGGCACTGCCTTCTTTGAAAAAGACCTCCAGCCGGCCATCGCTATTGATTAAGGCACGAGGCGCCCGCGCATCCCCTTCATGATAGCTCCCGACCAGTCCGTCGATCGTGTGGCCGGCAATGCGGATCAGCGGGTTCAGCCGCTTCGTGACTTCTCGAAATTCCTTTACGTGGTCGGATGTCAGGTTGGAAATAAGATTGCCGAATCGATCAACGTGGACGATCTCTCCCACCAAGGCCATGGCTTCCCATTTCGGCTTCGAGATCGTGAAGGTCTTGCAGTCGTCGATGCGTTGCCCAAAGGACGCAAGCGGCTCCCCCTTCGTCAGCCACGCCGCAGCCGGGGCAAAGAGATCGCGGCCGTCGAAGGTGTGGCCTGGTGATGTCAACCGATAATCCGCATTCTCAATCTCCCGCACTTCCATCTCGCTGTCTTCGGCAAGGATCGGCGTCAAGAGACCGTTGTCGGGAGCCAGAAAGAAGTAGTGCTCGTTCTTCGCGATGAGAGGGCGCCGCGCGCTGCCGACACCGGGATCGACGACGGCCACATGCACCGTGCCATTCGGAAAGTATCGATAACAGGATTTCAGGAGATAAGAGGCGTCTTCAACCGAATGGGGCGGCACGTGATGGGAGAGATCGACGAGGGTGGCGTGGGGATTGATGGTAAGGATCACCCCCTTCATACTCGCCACGAAAGAGTCCCGATCGCCGAAATCGGTCAACAGCGTGATGAGTCCAGGAGGGCGCGGCACTCTACAACTCCTCGAAGCGAATCTCCACCACCTCGTATTCGACCATCTTGGCCGGTGTCCTGACCTCGACGAAATCGCCGACTCGCTTTCCGATTAACGCTTTGCCGACTGGAGACTGAATCGAGATGCGGTTCACTTTCATGTCGGCTTCATCCTGTCCCACCAGTGTGTACTGCCGCTTCGACTGCGACTCTTGTTCAATCACGAGCACCGTGGCGCCGAACACGATCGTGTCGGAGACTCGTCCGGCCGTTTCGATGATACGGGCGTCGGCCAGCTTCGCCTGCAGTTCCACGATGCGCGACTCGATGAATCCCTGGCGTTCCTTGGCGGCATCGTACTCTGCGTTCTCGCTCAAATCCCCATGGCCGCGCGCCTCAGCAATGGCTTCGATATTTTTGGCGCGTTCGACTTTGCGCAGACGATCGAGCTCTGCTTTGAGGGCCTCGTGCCCCTTCCTCGTGATCGGTGTCGGCATGCTTCCTCCAAACTACCGTACTGAACGGTGAACGCGGAACGATGAACACTAGCAGGAAGCTGAAAAAGTCCGCCAGCTGCGTTCTCGCATCGTTCAGACTCTCAACGTTGAGGAGAAGTTTCTCGGAAGTCGGAAGCACTGGGGGGGATTTTCCGTTCGCCAAGATCTATTCTAAGGGCGAACGGCCCACACGAAGTGCGGTCTGTACCTCCTCGGGCCTTCACTCGCTGCGGCCTTGCTGGACGGACTTTTTGAGCATCCTGCGAGATTATTCTCTTATAGTGCCACACCTGCAGGCCATTGAAGTTCACGCGTATCAAATTGTTTTTCCGCAACCTGCTTGTTCAGCAATCATCGCTCCGCGCTTCCCGTGCCGTGATATTCCTGCA
>DASVEA010000246.1:0-3517 GCA_036380815.1 Nitrospiraceae bacterium | reverse complement strand
TCCGGGGGTGGAGATGGTGATGCCGGGGGACAATGTGAGCGTCACGGGGGAGCTGATTAGCCCGATCGCGATGGACCAAGGGTTGCGGTTCGCGGTGCGCGAGGGCGGGAAGACCGTCGGCTCCGGCGTCGTCACCGAAATCTTAGCGTAAAGCAGCTGACAAGCTGACAGGCAGCAGGCGTGCAAGAGAGAGTTTCTGAACTTGTCAGCATGGCGGCCTGTCAGCATGCATCGAGGAGATTCAGATGCGAGAGATCATTGATTTGGCATGCACGATCTGCAAGCAGCGGAACTATTCCACCATGAAGAATAAGAAGAACGATCCGGATCGGCTGGAACGGAGTAAGTTCTGCAAGTTCTGCCGGAAACACATTGCCCATAAGGAAGTGAAGTAAGCCGGGCTGCCAGCTCAATGACTAGGTTGTCACCGCCGTAGGGGCATGGTGTCAATGGTAGCACATCGGTCTCCAAAACCGAGAGTCTGGGTTCAAATCCTAGTGCCCCTGCCATTCGCCGCGTAGTGGATGGGTCAGGCTCAATATCGGCGGGTGGATTGAGAGCAGAGCGATAGCAGAGCGGGGAGGCTGGACGAGGTGAGGGGGAGGGGCACGTCCTCTCTCTGCAAGCGCGAAGGGGAAGGGAGCATGATCAAGAAATTTACGGATTCTATTCGAGAGTTCTTCAGTGATGTGCGCGGGGAGTTGAAGAAAGTGTCGTTTCCTACTCGGGCCGAAACGGTCGGGTCCACGACGGTGGTCATTGTCTTTTGCATCATCATGTCCTTTTATCTGTCGTTCGTCGACTCGATTCTCGTGTGGCTAGTGGGCAAGCTTCTATGAGTCGGGTATCCGGAAGTGAGAGTCGCCCGCATGGTACATATCAACCAATGATCCGAGGGTAGGGCATGGCAAAGAATTGGTACGTCATTCATACCTACGCAGGCTTTGAGGGGCGGGTGAAGACCAGCTTGCTCGAACGGGCCAATCAAATGGGATTGGTTGAAAAGCTGGGGCAGGTACTCGTGCCGACGGAGGATGTGATTGAGATCAAGGACGGCAAACGCCGAACGTCTCGACGGAAGTTTTTCCCCGGGTATGTGATTGTGGAGTTGGAGTCTCCGGTCATCGATGAAACCTTGCAGATGATCAAGGAGACACCGAAGGTCACGGGATTTGTCGGTGCTGGTGCGCAGCCCACACCTTTGTCGACGGACGAGGTAGAGTCGCTATTGAAGCAGGTTGATGCGGGAGCATCCGGGCCACGCGAACAGGTCAAATTCATCAAGACGGATAATGTGCGGATCATTGATGGTCCGTTTCTCGGATTTAATGGTGTGGTGGATGAGGTGGCCCAGGACCATGGCCGGCTTAAAGTCCTGGTCAGCATTTTTGGGCGCTCCACTCCGGTGGAGCTTGGGTTTTTGCAAGTTGAGCGAATTTAACCTCCAAATGGTCGAACGCGCGTAGGAGTGTAGGACATGGCCAAGGAAGTATCGGCACAGATTAAGTTGCAGATTCCAGCTGGGAAAGCGAACCCTGCTCCCCCGGTCGGGCCGTCACTGGGTCAGCACGGCGTCAACATCATGGAATTTTGCAAACAGTTCAACGCAAAAACACAAAAAGAGGGCGATAGCATCATCCCGGTGGTCATTACGGTCTATAAGGACAGATCGTTTACCTTTGTGATGAAAACTCCGCCGGCGTCTGACCTCTTGAAGAAGGCGGCAGGAATCATTAAGGGATCAGGCGTTCCACAGAAAGACAAGGTTGGGAAGATCACAAAGGTCCAGTTGCGTGAGATCGCACAAAAGAAAATGACGGATCTCAATGCCGTCGATCTCGCGGGGGCGATCAAGATCATTGAAGGGACGGCGCGCAGTATGGGAGTCGTGGTTCAAGGGTGAGGCGTTAGATCGAGCAGGACTGCCAGTCATGCCCGCGGACCGCGCGCTCTGGGAAGTTGGCCTCGGTCGACGAGGGCAGAACTTGGCAGTCCTGCCCGATCCAGGACTTGCGATGGTGTGAGGGGAGAACGGCAATGGGAAAGAAGATGAGAGCGGCAGTAGAAAAGCTTGAGCCTCGAGCCTATGCCTTGCGCGAGGCGGTCGAGGCGGTGAAGCGTTCGGCCTACACCAAGTTCGATGAATCCGTCGATCTGGCGCTTCGACTGGGCGTCGATCCGAAGCGGGCGGACCAAATGGTGCGTGGCACGACCTCGTTGCCGCATGGTACGGGGAAGAAGATTCGTGTATTGGTCTTTGCCAAGGGAGAGAAAGAGCAGGAGGCGCGGCAAGCCGGCGCTGATTATGTCGGGTCCGATGACCTGATGGAGAAGATCAAGGGCGGATGGATGGACTTCGATTGCGCCATCTCGACGCCGGATCTCATGGCGGCCGTCGGGAAGCTCGGAAAGGCGCTGGGGCCCCGTGGCCTCATGCCTAATCCGAAGACCGGGACCGTCACCTTTGATGTCGGTAAGGCCGTGTCAGAAATTCGGAAAGGCCGTGTGGAGTACAAAGTTGAAAAAGCCGGGATCGTTCAAGTGCCTGTCGGGAAAGTGTCGTTTAAGCCTGAGCAGCTCTATGACAACGCCGCGGCGGTTCTTGAGGCGGTGATCAAGGCGAAGCCTGCCTCGTGCAAAGGACGCTATCTGATGAGCGCAACTCTCTCGAGCACGATGGGGCCTGGCGTGAAGCTTGATGCCATTGCGCTAGCCAAGGAATGGAGCTAGTCGGGGTGTTGCCGCGCGGAAGGGGAAGGGTTCGATAATGAATAAGGACGAGAAAGCGACAGCGGTTGCGGAGTTGACGGAGACATTCGGTCGTGCACGGCTTGCCATTGTCACCGAAAGTGCCGGGCTCTCTGTAAACCAGGTCACGGAACTTCGCAAGCAATTGCGAGGTGCCAAAGCCGAATACAAGGTCGTCAAGAATACGTTGGCTGCCCGTGCTGCTGAGGGCACGATCCTTTCCGGGGTGAAGACGTACCTCAAGGGACCAACGGGGCTGGTGATTGGCTATGACGATCCGGTGCTCCCGGCCAAGATCCTTCGGGATTTTATTCTGGCTGAGAAGCGCGAACAGAAAATTAAGATCACCATCGGTGTGCTGGAGGGCAAGGTGGTGCAGCCGGCTGAGTTGGCGGCTGTTGCAAAGCTACCGAAGAAGGAAGTCCTCATTGCGATGTTGTTGTCGGCCATGCAGGGGCCGGCGCGGGGCCTGGTGTATACGCTCAGTGCGGTCTTGTCGAAATTTGTGAGAGTCATTGCAGCCATTCAGGACAAACGAAAAGGAGAAGGGGACATGTCAACGACCACGGCAAAATTGTCACAGGAAGAGTTGATCAAGGCCATCGAGACGATGAGTGTGCTCGATTTGGCGGAACTCGTGAAGGGGCTAGAGACCCGATTCGGCGTCACTGCTGCCGCACCGGTCGCCGCTGCCGCTCCTGCAGCCGGTAGTGGGGCAGCAGCGGCAGCCGAGGAGAAGACGGCTTTCGACGTCGTGCTCGTGTCTGCT
>DASVEA010000245.1:0-2968 GCA_036380815.1 Nitrospiraceae bacterium | reverse complement strand
AGTGGTGATGACACAGCCGAAACCGCTCTTCCTCGGTTCGGTGGATGAGGCGGAGGATCTGTTCGATATTGCGAAAGCCCTGGGGCTATCGAAAAACCAGATTGTCGATACGAAGAAGCCGGTGATGGTGGTATCGACCGGGTTGCCGGTGGTGATTGTGCCGGTGCGGACCCTCACGGCGGTGCGGTCGATCGTGCCGGATGCTGCCGCGGTTATCGAGGTGTGCGAGCGGGTCGGCACCAACGGCATTATGGTCTTTACGACCATGACGGTGGAGGACCATGCGACAGTGCATACAAGGATGTTTGCGCCGGCGATTGGAATTCTCGAAGATCCCGCCACGGGGAGCGCAAGCGGGGCCATGGGTGCCTATCTCGTCCACAATGGGCTGGTTGAAGTGGGGCCCATGACGGAACTCATCGTCGAGCAGGGCTATGAAATCGAGCGTCCGTCGCGCATCCTGGTCCAGGTCGAATCCGACGATGATGTTATTCAGGAGGTGAAGGTTGGTGGACAGTGCGTGATGGTGGTGGAAGGGACGCTGAACTTCTAATGACAGTTCTGAGTTTTGAGTTCGAAGTTCTGAGTTTTCCGGATAACTCAGAACTCAGCACTCAGAACTCACAACTTTCCGGAGGCACATGAAGGCTGTACTCTTTCGCTCGCATGGTGGACCGGACAAACTTTCATATGAGGATCTGCCCACGCCGACGATCGGTTCGGAGGACGTTCTCGTCCGTGTCAAAGCCTGCGCGCTGAACCATCTTGATATTTGGATCCGCGAGGGGAATCCTGCCTATCCCATGCCGCTTCCACATGTCTCAGGATCGGATGTAGCGGGAATCGTGGAGCAAGCCGGCAATCGGGTCGAAGGCGTCACGGCGGGGCAGCGTGTGTACGTGTCGCCGGGAATCAGTTGCTGGAATTGCGAACAATGTCTGGCAGGGCGAGACAATATGTGCCGCTCGTATGGACTGCTCGGTGCGATGATGCACGGCGGCTATGCGGAGTATGTGAAAGTACCGTTCCGCAACGTGCTGCCGATTCCGGAGAACCTCTCGTTCGAACAGGCGGCGGCGTTTCCGCTCGTGTCGATGACTGCGTCGCACATGCTGTTTGCCCGCGCTGGTCTCCAACATGGAGAGACGGTACTCATCATGGGAGCGGGAAGTGGGGTCGGGAGCATGGCGGTTCAATTGGCGAAGTTTGCCGGGGCGCGGGTCATCGCGACGGTCGGGTCCGACGACAAGATCCCCAAAGCGGTGATTCTGGGAGCAGACGCAGTTATCAACCATGCGCGGGAGAAGGTCTCTGAGCGCGTCAAGCTACTGACGGAAGGGCGCGGCGTCGATGTTGTGATCGAGCATATTGGTCCGGAGGTGTGGGACAGCTCTCTGGAGTCTCTCGCGAAGGGCGGGCGCTTGATTACTTGTGGCGCAACGACCGGGGGAGACGTGAAGCTCAATCTGCGCTATGTCTTTTCCCGCCAGCTGACGATCAAGGGATCCTATATGGGGACGCGTGCAGAACTGGCGAAGGTGGCGGAACTGATGGAGCAGGGTCGGCTGATCTCGGTGATCGATCGCACGTTTCCACTTCAGGAGGCTCGCGCGGCGCAGGAACTGATGCTGAGTAGAAAGTTTTTCGGTAAGATCGTGCTGACAGTGAACGGATGCTGAAAACGGTCCCCAACTTCGTTCTCAGTCGCATGTCTCCCTGCGACGTACCCCAGAGGGTACGCCTCAGTCGCGATACTCCTTGCGGCCTTGTTGGCTGACCGTTTTGAGCATCCTAAGCACTAGTTACCTTGTTGATAAAACGCGACTGGTTTTTATCTTACGTTCACATGCAATAGAAAAGGGGAAAAGTATGTCCACAGTGGCAAAGATTATGCGCAAGCAGCCCAAGACCGTGGGGCCTGGTGTGTCAATTGTGAGCGCGGCCAAAAAAATGCGGACTGCACGGGTGGGGTCGCTGTTTGTGAAGAAGGGGAAGAAGCTGGTTGGGATCGTCACCGATACGGATATTGTTCGACGTGCTGTCTCGACCAATAAGAGTCTTGGCAAGTTGACCGTCGAGAAGATCATGACGACCCCCATTTGCACGATTGAAGGCAGTCAGACGGTCGATGATGCTCAGGATATGATGGCTGACTTAGGCGTGCGCCATCTTGGCGTCACGCATGCAGGCGAGATTGTCGGAGTGATCTCGGTGCGCGACCTGTTGTTGTTTTATAAGCGGTATGCGCAATCGAAGATTTCGCCGGAGGCGCAGTACTCTGAACCGAAGATTTTCCAAGACTAGCAGGATGTTGAAAACGGCCTCCAGCTTCGTTCTCGGCTCATCAAAATCCTCAACGTACCCCAGAGGGTACGCCTCCGGTTTTAATTCACCTGCGGCCTTGCTGGAAGGCCGTTTTGAACATCCTACGGGGAGCGTTCGGAGGGATGAGGTATTAGGCGCGCGGGCTATCCTAAAACACCGCCCCTCACGGTTACTTTGAGAGTTCCTTCACAAGATGCCCCAGCTCCGGCAGGATGAGTTTTTCCATCGCCAGCCGGACGGCATTTTCGGAACCGGGAGTTGAGAAGAGGACTCGGCCTTTGATGATGCCGGCGGTGGCGCGGCTCATAATCGCCGGGGAGCCGATCTCCTGATAGGTTAGATAACGAAACACCTCGCCGAATCCATCCAGCCGCTTCTCCATCATCGCATCCACCGCTTCGAACGTTGAATCCCGCCGAGAGATTCCTGTCCCGCCAGTCATGATGATGGCTTGAATCTTCTTGTTGGTTACAGCGCCTTTGATTTTGGCTTTGATCTTGGATGGTTCGTCCTTGACGAGATGATAGGCGACCACTGTATGACCCTGCTCCTTGAGCAGTTTTTGAATAAGTTGGCCGCTGGTATCAGTGTCAGGGGTCCGCGTGTCGCTGCAGGTAATCACCATGCACCCTACTTGTTTGGG
>DASVEA010000244.1:0-3449 GCA_036380815.1 Nitrospiraceae bacterium | reverse complement strand
GCGAGGTGCTGGCGGGGACCACGGTCACGGTCGTGATCCGCTATCGTGTTCGCCAGATGGCTCGCGTCGCGAAACTCACGATGACCGGCGTGACGGATTTCTCAATGTTTGAACAGGAAGGGGCCGATTGCTCCACGCTGGGGGTTATCCAAGCGGAGTTGACCGACGGGAAACTCCGCTTCTGGTTCGATCCGCAGGGCGAACTCTATGTGGTGTGCGAGGAAGTGCAGCTGGAGGAAGTGGCGGCGCCGAGCCTTGAACCCTTGTCGCTGGAGCAGGTGGCTCAATGGACGTTTCAAAGTGAGATGCCGGACTGGCCGACGGTAACATGGCTCTTGGCGGAACTGGATGTGGCGGGTGTTCCCTGTACTTGGCGGGCCACTGCTTTGTCATCCGGGCGTCATCCTTCCATTCAGTGGGAAGGGGATCTGCTTCCGGCGTCGATGCAGGGAGCAAGGGATACCACAGGGGTTCACTGTATGTTGTACGGGCCGCTCGATGGACCAGGGTTCGGCGTGGTGTTGCGGGTCCGTGGGGTGCAGGATCGCCGCACCGGCCAAGTGCTTTCGCTCCTGGCAGACCTGATCGCCCAACGGTTCTCCGGCCAGTGCTTAGTGGGCAATACGATCATTCCAGGCATGGAATGGCAGAATTGGAAGTCATTCGAACAGCAACGCGGGGCTGATGCGTAGGGCGTGAATGCGAGACGGAAGTTGGCGAAGTAAGCAGGCTGTTCAAAAAGGCCGTTCAGCAAGGCCGCAGCGAATGAAGGGCCGAGGCGTACCCTCTGGGGCGCACGGTGCGACGAATAAGGAGCACCAAGTCTGTGCGCGCCGACGAGTTGGTGAGGCGGCCGGGTCCCCGTTGAGGGTCTGAACGATGCGAGAACGAAGATGACGGACTTTTTCAACAGCCTGTCAGGCCAGCGCCTGTCCGTTGGCGTGTTCTGGCAAGGGCGTGCCGTTGATATGTACGTAGGCCGCGGCGCCGTTCCCGTTTATTGTGCCGTTGATGTGTGTCTTACCGTTCACGTGCTTCCCGTTCACACATTCCACTAAGGCCCAGAGCCGCATCGGATTCACATTCTGCTTCCGGGCGACGTGCAGCGACGTCCCTTCCAGCACGGTCTGGAGTGCCAGGTCTGTCCGCCACCCTAAGTGTTTCGTGAGAGGGGAAATCACTTTCTCCATGGCGGCGATGATCTTATTGTCGTTGCTGAAGTGATTCAGCATGATGATCCGTCCGCCGGGACGGCAGACGCGGATCATTTCGCTGACTACCTTGCGGTAGTCGGGGACCGCGGTGACGACGTAGGCCGCGACGACTGTATCGAAACTATCGTCCTTGAATTCCATCGCGCCGGCATCCATCCGGTGCAGTTGCACGTGGCCCATCCGGTGTTCTGCCGCTCGCTGCTTCGCTTTCTCCAGCATGCCTTCTGAAAAGTCGATGCCGACGATCTGGCAATGGCGAGGGTACATCGGCAGGGCCAACCCGGTTCCAATTCCCACTTCGAGGATTTTTTCATCAGGCTGGACGTTCAAATTCCGGACCACTGACTGACGCCCCTCGTGAAACACTTTCCCAAAAATCCGATCGTAGATCCTGGCGTAGGACGTATAGACACGCTCGATTTTCGCTAAATCCATGTCACCTCCGACTCCACATTAAATGCGACGTGCACTCCTCTGCAAGGAAGGGATAAGCCGACTGTCACCTCTACAGAGGGGGATAATTTGTGCGGCGGAGCACCTGAATGGAGCGAGGGGACCCGCCCGAGTAACACACGGAGCTACTCTAGCCAACTCGCTGCAACGAGTCAACAGATTATCTCGGTCGCGTCACTTGATTCACCCTCAGCCCCTATGGGATAGGTACCAACATGATCTTCGCTGGCTTCTTTGCCGGTGCGTTGTGTCTCGCCCTCATTATTGGAGATTGGCTCTATTTCGTGCGCCTCACGCCGGATGCGAGTCGGTACGGATGCGGAGTTGCCCGCACGCACGATCGATTCACGAATACGACGATGAAGCAGCTGGCCGACCGGTTTGATGCCGGCGGTATCTTGACGTTGCCGCATGGAACCGCGCGGTTTTACCAGGATCTGAACCAGATTGTAATTCGCCAGAAATACCGGCTGTTTGCCATAGGCTTCCGAACATTGTGGCCATTGAAAGGGTTGATCTCCCTGTCTCCGGAAGGTGACGCACTCGCGGTGCTCTGCCGAAAGCTCACCCCTTGGTCCTCGGCTCTTCTCACCGGCATCTGGTTTGTTCTGGTAGCCGTGGGTATGGTGGGGGCCCTGATCGCCTTGTTCATCGAGGGAGAAATGGCGGCACTTGGTGGAGTGGTGTTGGCGTTCGGGATTGTAGGGTTGGGACTTGTTTTTTTAGTGTCTGGAGCCATTACGGTCGTGTTTGCCTATCGGCTAGAGAACGCCCGGCTTACGGCGGTGTATCAAGAACTCCGGGAGGTTCTCGAAGGAGCCAGATTGCCGTCCTGAATTAGCAGGCTTCGGAAAAGTTCTGTGGCCACGCCGGATGCTCAAAAAAACCAGACTTCTCACCCACCCAACCCAGGCGCGCCGAGACGCGCCTTGTCCCAGGCAAGGCCGCAGCGAGCGAAGAGGCGAGGAGGTACGTACCGCACTTCGTGTGTGCCGTCCGCCCATAAAATGGATCTTGGCGAACGGATAAGCCCCTCCAGTGTTTCCAACATCCGAAAAGCTCTCTTCAACGTTGAGCCTCTGAGCGAAGCGAGAACGCCGCTGGCGGACTTTTTCAGCATCCTGCTAGGAGAGATACAGACTCAGGAAAATATCGTATTCGGCGGGGAGATTCAGGCTGGACCGGTTGCGGGCGAGACCCGCAATGATGCCGCGATGTTTCTTGCTGAGCCCGGATGATTCAAAGGCCTGACGAAAGTGCTGCCACCTCGCGGTAGCATCGGTGGCCAGACGCGCGCGCTCTAACGGCGGCAATGCGTTGACCAAGGTTGTGAGGGAACGAATGGCCTTCTCGACGCTCTCATAGGGCGGTGCCAGCTTGAGCTGGGCGTAGAACATTTCGAGATGATGACGGAACTCCTCTCGAAGCGCCAGGGTATGACCGGTTGCGGGAGGAGTCGGGTCAGACATGGTGGCCATGACGGATGATACGGGAAGCACCGTCGTTGTGACAACAGGCTAGCAAGATGCTGAAAAATGGTGAGGTACCTGGGGTGCTCCCTATGCTCGCAGACCGCGCACGATCAGAATGTGCTCGGTCGATGCGCGCAGTGAGGATCACCCCAGCCACCCCTGAGAGGAACTGAAAGCAAGTGGCCGGAACACGGAGAGTATTCGCTCAGCCTTGACCTCAACTTCAGCCTGCTCTTGGAGGCGCAGCCTTGAGTGGCAGGGGCGCCCAGGTCGCGCCTGCGTCGGTCGAGCTGTAGAGACCGCTCCCGTT
>DASVEA010000243.1:0-5509 GCA_036380815.1 Nitrospiraceae bacterium | reverse complement strand
TATCCATGGGAGTCTTGATCGCATCCACGGCGGCCTGCCCTGCTGCCTGCGTCGCCGCATTGCCGGATGCAGCTGCAGCTTTCGTTTTTTCTATCGGCGTCTCTTTATTACAGCCGAATAGCCCCACCACCGCCAGCAATCCGACAACGCATAACATACTGCATCTGGATTTCTTCATCGCAATCTCCTCAGCCATCCCACAATTCAACATTCAACGTTGCAGGATGCTCAAAAGGCCAGACTTCTCACCCGCCCAACCCTGGCTGTTATTTCACCCGCCCGCCCTGAGTCTGCCAAGACAGACTCTTCGTCCTGGGACGCGCCTTGTCCCAAACAAGGCCGCAGCGAACCACCCCACCCCATTTTTCAGCATCCTGCTATATGCAATCGTACCCGTGAGGCGTCGAACCGACAAGCGATAGCGAAAACAAGTACTTTGAACGCCGAACGTGTCTCCGCTATAATCGCGCAACTAGCCGGGATTATTCACGAGAGTTCGTGACGAAACCCCCGAGACGCTACGCGAGACGGGCGCGTGGAGCCGCGAAGGAGGGAAGCATACTTGAAACAGTATGTTGACTGACTGAGCGGCGAGCCCGCCCGCCGTCAGGCTTGTCGTAGCGGCGTATCGGCGGTTGCAGTAGAAGTCTTCGTTAATAATGCGGGCGAAACAGGAGACGCCTATGGCAACCGACAACCAAGAAAACCAATCGCAACTTCGCCAGCTTGCCGAACTCATCCTGGCCGTTGCGGGCGAATCCGTGACTGTCATGAAACGGACCGCCCCGGAGCGGTCTTTGAAATTGAAACGACAGGATGAGTGGAGCCTCTACCTTGAATTTCTCAAGGTCATGTTTAATCTCACCGACCGGCTCTCCGCACTGTACCTGCCGGTCAAAGCACAGCCCCAGTTCATGGACAGTCTCGAGGACGCCGTCACCCTGCAATTGAAGAACGTACTCGAACCAGCATTCGGGTCCGGGGCCGACCAAATGGAGATCATGCTCACGGTCGGTACTGCGGTGGCAGAAAGTCGGCAGACCTATGAGCAGTACCGGTTTCTTGTCACCGAGGACAATCCCGTAAAGGACGAGATGTTGAAAGACTTTGGCGGACGAGTCGCCGACGCGATGGGAATCGCAGGAAATGCGCAAGTGGCCTCGGCCGCAACGCTCTGCGCCAGCGCGGTGATTCCAGCCATTAAAGCCATCCTGGCAGGAGATGCGCCGCCAATTGCTACGGTCGATATAGCCACCTCTGTGGCATCCGATACCACGTCCGCACCACCCTCCAGTACCACGACGCCAGGGCCCCAAGCTCCGACCGGGACCGAAATCAAGCTGGTGAGCGTCATGTCAACCGTCGCCGGAGAAGAGGTGGAAACTCGGTGGGGGCTGCATCCTCGATTCCGGCAAGATCTTCCACCAGAGGACATACAACACGTCACCAAGCTGATGAACCGAGTTGCTAAAATACTTGGCGAACGGTATGCCTCCGTGGCATTCTCCGACGAGTGGACATCCTGGCATAAGGTCGGTCACGCCTGATCGCTCTCGCAGGATGCTGAAAAAAGGGACTGGGGTAGCTGGGACAATCCCCGTGCTCGCGCAACGCGCGGTCTCAGAAGACCCTCGTTGGACGCGCGCAGTTGGGATTATCCCAGCCACCCCTTAAATAGAGTGATAGTGCGCTGGGGCCTTGTATGGGAAAAGGCGCGTCCCTGGGCGAATAGGCTGTCTTGGCAGACTCAGGGTGGGTGGGTGAAGTAGCTGCCAGGGTTGGGCGGGTGAGATGTCTGCCATTTTTGAGCATCCTGCGGGAGTATTCCCCATTTTTCAAAAACGTGCGGACTGGTATAGTCCGGCGTGCACACAGACTTTGAAACTACAACGAGGAGGTGCAGTGACTACTCCGCAGACAGCAACCAGTTTACCGAATGGCATCCCAATTGGTCTCTCACGTCTCATGGAATTGGCACATAACCTTTGGTGGAGTTGGACTCCGGAGGCCCGTCGGCTGTTTGAATACATCGATCCAACCCTCTGGATACTGACCCATCACAACCCCGTCGAACTACTGGCCAAAGTCAGGCCCGACCGGCTCACGCACCTCGCTGAGGATCCCTCGTATATGCGGTTGTACTCCGCCGCCCTCAAGATATTCGACGAGTACCTTCAGAACGAACACAGTTGGTTTAAAACGCAGCACAGCGATTTGAAAGCTCCCACCATTGCTTATTTTTCGGCGGAATTTGGTCTACATAGATCCATTCCTATTTACAGCGGTGGCCTGGGCATTCTCGCCGGAGACCATTGCAAGGAGGCCAGCGATCTAGGTCTGCCTCTGGTGGGAGTGGGATTTATGTATCCACAAGGATATTTTCGGCAGCAGATTACGCCGGAGGGCTGGCAGGAAGCAGCCTACGCCCCGTTCAAACGAGCAGAATCGCCGATTCATCCCGCACTCACTCCAACAGGAGACGCCTGCCGGATTACGGTCGAGATCGGTAGCCGGATTGTGGCTGCAGCCGTCTGGAAAGTGCTCGTCGGGCGGGTTACCCTCTACCTCATCGATACAGACGTCCCCGAGAACAGTCCTGAGAATCGGGCTCTTTCAGCTCGACTGTATGGCGGCGATGAAGAGATGCGTCTCTGCCAGGAGTTCCTGTTGGGTATCGGCGGTGTCCGTATGCTTCGCGCATTGGGCATCGCACCAACCGTCTGGCATGCTAATGAGGGCCATTCTGCCTTTCTCACGTTGGAGCGCATTCGCGAATTGATCCAGAAGGGGTCGACACACGCGGACGCCTGCGAAACGATCCGCCAGAGCACGGTGTTTACCACCCATACACCGGTGCCGGCGGGCCACGACATATTTCCCCATCATCTCATGGACCGGTACTTTGCCGGATATTGGGAGCAGTTGGGCCTCTCGCGAGAAGACTTCCTCCACCTAGGAGATACCTCCGAAACCCAGAAACAAAGCTTCAACATGACAGCACTTGCCATCCGGCTGGCCGCCCATGTGAACGGGGTGAGTCGAGAACATGGGCAGGTCTCGCGAGAGATGTGGCACCATATGTGGCCCGGCCTGCCGATCGAGCAAGTCCCGATCCGGAGTGTGACCAACGGCATCCATGCGCCGACCTGGATCGCGCCGGAACTCAACCAACTATACGGCAAGTATCTCGGCCCGGAATGGGCGGAGAAATGCGACGACACGACGATGTGGCAACGGGTCCTGGATATCCCCGACCAGGAACTCTGGGCCGTGCGCCAAACCATGAAACGCAAACTCATGAGCTTCATCCGGGAACGTGCCAGGAGCGGCTGGATGCAGGGGCAACTCCAAGCCTCGCAGGTCATATCGCGGGGCACGCTGCTCGACCCCGAAGCGCTTACCATCGGCTTCGCCAGGCGTTTTGCCACCTACAAGCGGGCAACCTTGTTGTTCCGCGACCTCGAACGGCTGAAACGGTTGCTCCATAACCAGTGGCGTCCCGTCCAATTGATCTTTGCCGGCAAGGCCCACCCGGCGGATGAACCTGGTCGCTATTTCATTCATGAAGTGTTGAGCTTTTGCAACGACCATAAGTTGGGTGGCCACGTGGCGTTCCTGGAAAATTACGACATGCATATGGCAAAGTTCCTCGTCCAAGGGGTCGACATTTGGCTCAACACCCCACGGTTTCCCCTGGAGGCGAGCGGAACGAGCGGGCAAAAAGCCGCGCTCAACGGCGTCATAAACCTCAGCGTCCTTGATGGATGGTGGAAAGAAGGCTACAACGGAGCCAACGGATGGGGCATTGAACCCTTAGTCGGGAGTCAAGACATCCAGGCCCAGGATGAGCATGACGCGCTACAGCTCTACCGCATACTGGAACAAGAAACCATTCCCCTCTACTATCAACGAGACCTTGACGGGATACCCCGTGGCTGGTTGCAACTCATGAAGGAAAGTCTTCGGACCAATGCCCCCCGCTTCTGCACCAAACGGATGGTCAAGGAGTACGTCGACAATCTGTATGCGCCAGCCATGGTCCGCACACCCGCAACATGGTAAACGGCTGTCGATCCGGCCCCTTGCAGAGAGCCCGTCGCTCCGCTATCACCATCCATCTGCGGATGCTCCCCCTGCTCACCCTCGGAACGATTGTCGTGAGCCTGCCCTCCGTAGAAGCACGGACGGCAACATCGTCGACCGACTCAGCCATCGAACGTGAGGCCACGGACGCATTCAACCACGCAGAATACGACCAGGTGCTGAAACTCTGGCAATCGCTTCCGCCCGAAGCCACGGCGTCGAAACCGCTCATCCGCCAGGTCTTTCAGAGCTTCCTCAAGCTTGGGCGGCCAGAAGAAGCTCTCACCCTCTATCGCCAGCTAGTCCCTGTAGATCAGCCGGATGATCCATCCCTCTTAAGACCCTTGTCGCTCAGCTTTCTGACCAGCCATGTCCGCGACTCGCAGGAGTATGTGCGGATCACGGCCTATACGGTGCTGGCTGAACTCGGCCTCGCAGAAACACAGGCCGTCTTGGAAGACGGGCTGCTCGACGCATCGGTCATGGTGCGGGCTCGTGCCGCGGAAGCCATCGGCAAAGCCGGACTCGCAAGGAAGTCCGGCCCCTTGCGACGGGCACTGAACGACGCGATGCCGGCCGTGCGAATTGCCGCAATGAACGCGCTCAGTGAGGCCAAAGTCACCAACATCATGCCCTCCCTCATCGAAATCGCAAGAACGGACGACGGACCGGAAGCCGTGTTCGCCTACGCCGCACTCTATAGGCTCGGCAAACAGGACATGCTGACCAACATCACCGGAGCGGCGACGCTTCCGGACCCCGATGTCCGCATGGCAGCCTTGGGGGTATTGGGGCAACTGAGGCGCCCCTCTAGTCTGTCGGTCCTGAGCCAAGGCGTGTACGACCCTGAACCGTCGGTTCGCGCGTTCGCCGCTGGTGCATTGGGAGACTATGGACAAGCCGATGGCGTCGCACCATTAACCCATGCCCTAGGGGACGAAAGCGCGCACGTGCGCTCGGTTGCAGCCAGGAGTCTTGGGCAGCTCGGGATTCGCGAAAATCAGCCGTTACTGCGGGCACTCACACGCGATGCCAATATGCAGGTACGGGCCAGTGCAGTCGAAGGACTACTTCGACTGGGCGACACATCGGCTGTCTTGCTCGCCGCGGACTTGGCGAGACACCCGGACCCCTCTACACGCGCCGCCGCAGCCCATGCTCTGACCGCGACGTCCGATAAGCAAGCGGTGGCTGTTCTACAGACGCTCCTGCAGGACCAACAACCACAACCACGTCTCTTCGCGGCAAAAGCCCTGGGCAAGAGCGGCGCACCGGTGACGCCGCTGCTCAAAAAAGGCTTGCAAGACTCAGACGTCGCCGTTCGCCTTGCTGCGGCAGGAGGTCTGCTCCAACAACTACGCCGTTCCACAACAGTCCCCAAAGGTCGCTAGCAGGATGCTGAAAAAGTCCGCCAGCTTTGTTCTCG
>DASVEA010000242.1:0-3743 GCA_036380815.1 Nitrospiraceae bacterium | reverse complement strand
CATGCGTCACAACCAGGCCGGCACCCCTGGCAGCTGCAATCGCCTTGAGGAGCGAGCCGCCGCTGGTAAGCACATCATCCACGATTAACGCGCGATCACCCGGCTTCACGACGCCCTCAATCAACTTCCCCAACCCATGATCTTTGGGCTGCTTGCGGACGACAAAGGTTCTCCATTCCTGCCTGGGCGTAGCCGTATAGGCATAATCTGAAATCGTCGTGGCAATTGAGATCGCTCCGATCTCGAGTCCTCCAATGCAGTCGATCGACAGGCGGTTGAGCCTCTGCCATGCAAGCCCCGCGACAAGCGCTCGAGCGCTCGGTTGCGCCATCAATGCGCGACAGTCGACATAGTACGGGCTGGTCAGGCCGGAGGCCAATCGAAACCCCTTGTTGGGATCCCACTTAAATGCATGAGCCGCATAGAAGGCATCGACGAGGTTGTTCTTGAGCATGTGAGTGCTTCACTTTCTCGAATCGGCGACTGATACACTCTCCCACGCGCACCGAGCCTTGCGATCGAGCGTCACTCGCGCGTCTATACTAGATAGCTTCTTCATCCGAAGACTTCGCCTTGCCTTTCACCACCATGATCATCGATCGAGATCGAATTGCAGTGTGGTCACCTATGAATTTCCAGATTCAATAGTTCTCCTCAAAAACACCTTTTACCTTGGTCAATATAAGAATCCTACGTATAATCGACGATGCCAATTCTGGATCTCCGCAACAGTCCGACGCTAGCACGATCCACGCATTGCCGGCGGGCAGAATGTCGGCGGAGGTTTAGGTGGGGGTATGCGTTCTACTTCGGGAGGCGGTTCCCATTGTTCAGGATCCGGCTTCGCACCGACCGGTGTGGGTTGAGGAGTCGCGCAACCTGCCGACCAAGACATGAGCACGATCACGACGAGTAGCGATCGGAATATACAGGAATTCATTGAGGTTTTGGACATGCACGCACCGCGGTGATGCACTGTACACCAGCGGCATAAGTACGGTCCAGCCCTTTAGGACATCACCAGGTCCACAAAGAGCGACGGCAGCAACGAACGACGCATCAGAGGCCGGCATGAAGCGCGATTCGACTCCCGATCACCGGCGAGTCATACCAGCAGGACTGTTTGCGATCATGCTCGTCAGCTGCTTGCCCATGACCGGATATAGTCAGGAGCCGCCTGCGAAGGATTCTTCGACAAAACCTGTACTCGAATCCCTGGCGGGGACCAACGCAGAACCGGTCACCCCGTCGACCGTCGAACATCCGGCACCGGCCGCGGAAGTCACGGCCCCCGCGTCACTTCCAACGCCAGCACAATCCATCGAGAAACGATCTGAGCCGCCCGCACCGGAATCGAGCCGACAACCGGCCCAAAGCGCCATTGTCAAAGGCTTCTTGTTCAAGGGCAACACCGTCATCGGTAAAGAACAGCTCGAATCGATAACCGAACCGTACATCGGGCAGGCCCTCGAGCTTCCGCTGTTGGAGTCGGCCGCCCAAGCCGTGACCGACTACTACCGGAAGAAGGGCTATACCCTCGCGAGCGCGTATGTCCCGCAGCAAGACGTCAACTTCGGCGTCGTGGAACTGGCTGTGCTCGAGGGCCGGATCGGCGACATCACCGTCTCCGGGAACAAGTATTACTCTTCGTCGTTTATCAAAGGTCACTTCGCCCAAGCCATGGAAGAAAATGTCGCGCGAAACAATTCCTTGGAGCGCGGGCTCCTGCTACTGAACGAGTATCCGGGGTTGAAGACCTCCGCCACGCTGGAGCCGGGAAAATCCGCCGGTGCCACCGACGTGCATATCACGGCTCAAGACAAGCGGCCGTTGCATTTCATGCTCGACATGAATAACTACGGCTTCAACAATATTTCTCGCTATCGGTTCGGCGCCGGTGTCGAAGTCGGCAACGTGCTCGTGGACGGAGGCACCCTCACCCTGAACGGCATCATGGGCAACCACCCGAACCAACTGCTCTTCGGCATGGCCAATTACAGCGTGCCGATCGGCGTCCATGGCACCAAGCTGGTGATCGGTGGCTCTAACGGCAAGTTCGATGTCGGGGCCGAATTGGCCGCCCTCAAGATTCGCGGACGTATCACCACCGGCGATATCGCGGTCACCCATCCCTTCATCAAAGCTCGGTTTCAGAATCTCTTGGGTGAATTCGGCTTCTCCGCCAAACACAACACACTCACTGTGCTCGACAATCTGATCGGCGACGATGACATACGCGCGCTCAAACTTGGCGTGAATTGGGACCGCCTGGACCTCTCCGGCCGGTGGTACGCCTCCGTCTACGGATTCCAGGGGCTAGGCCCGATTCTGGGCGGCATGAGTGACAATTCCGCTCAATCGACCCGTCAAGGCGCCGACAACAGCTTTACGAAGGCGACCTTCGCCACCGGGCGCATCCAGAGCCTGGGTCACAATGTGTTGCTGGTCGTGAAAGGGAGTGGCCAAATTACCACCGGCCCCGTCGTCGTCATTGAGCAGATGCTCCTCGGCGGACCCGATTCCGTGCGCGGCTATCAATTGGGTGAGCGCTTCGTCGACGAAGGCTACACCCTGTCCGCCGAAACGCGTATTCCATTGTTCCCGTCCTTGATGCCGACCGCGCTGAAAGAGACGCAAGGCACCATATTCATCGACTACGGCGCCGGCCGTCTGCGCAATCCATCACCTGGCGAGCAGCGATCTACCAGTATGACCGGTACCGGCGTCGGCCTGCAGACGCAATTGCCGTGGTACAGCAGCAGTGTGAGATTAGACCTGGGGTTCCCCATCGGCCCAACACCGAATGGAGGCACGATCGCGGGAGACCGGTCTCCGATGTTCTATTTCCAGGTCGTGACGCGGTTCTAATGGGAGCATTCTCTAACAACATACGGGAAAAGAGACGTTGATGAATATCTCGGCAAGGCGCTCCATGGCGAAACACGTAGGACTGTTCTTCCAACTTCCAGGGTCGCGCTTACTTTGCGCGTTGCTGGTCTCCCTCCAAGTCCTCCTCCCCAGCCTTGCTGCCGCACTTCCAAACGAGGGGCATGTCGTTGCCGGGCAGGCCACGATTTATCAAGTCTCGCCGACGACCCTCTCCATCGCCCAGGCCTCTGACAAAGCCATTCTAAACTGGAACAGTTTTTCTATCGCCGGGAACGAAGCAGTGCACTTTATCCAGCCCTCGGTATCTTCGCTCGCCTTGAACCGCGTCATCGGGGTAGACCCGTCCGTCATTCTAGGCCAACTCCAAGCGAACGGCCGGATTTTCCTGATCAACCCCAATGGGATTCTGTTCGGTGCCGGCGCACAGATCAACGTGGGTGGACTGCTCGCCACAACCCTGCAGACTCGTAATGAGGACTTCATGGCCGGCCGCTACCTCTTTGCGCAAGATCCGCTCAAAGGGCTCAAGACGGTGGTGAACCGCGGTACCATCCATGTATCAGACAACGGGTACGTGGTGTTGATGGCCCCCGGTGTGTCGAACGAGGGTGTGATTGTCGCAAACTTGGGTACGGCTCTATTGGGATCGGGACAGAAATTCACCCTCGATCTGATGGGCGATGGACTCATTCGATACGCGATCAACGACAAATTGCTGGGACAAATGACGGACCCAGACGGCAAACCGCTCAGCTCCGCTGTGAGCAACAGTGGAACCATTCAGGCAGACGGTGGACAAGTAATTTTGTCGGCTAGGGCCTCAGGCGACGTCTTCTCCTCCGTGGTGAATCAGA
>DASVEA010000241.1:0-2029 GCA_036380815.1 Nitrospiraceae bacterium | reverse complement strand
CACTCTGGCGCGATCATCGTGTTCAACAGGACTGCTTTGGTTCCTGGTGCCCAGGCTGCCCCTCCCCCGGAAATGGTGTTGCGACTCGATCCGGTCCAAGTGACCGTCACGCCAATGTTGTTTTGATTGATTGTCACAGGTCCCACGGCCGCCACCGCCACCTGGGCTTGGACCCCTGCCAATCCCGACGCAAACAGGCGGGTTTGCCACTGCAGACAATCTCCTCGGGCCACCGGCTGAGTCAACGCATTCTGGGTGCAGAGCGCGGGATTCGCTGAGGCTAAATTGATTCCGTTATAGCCATTCACGAGGTTCCGTCGATTGAATTGCATCCGTTCGACGAGTTCCGCAGCAAGGTTCGTGGCAACCGTCATTTCATTGCTGTCGCTATTGCGCGTGAAGGACAATGTCGTCATCCCTGCTAATCCGAGCAAACCGACGGCAAGAATGGCCGACGACAGCATGGCCTCAATGAGCGTGAACCCCTTCTCTTGTCGAATCCGGTTAGTCATCATCTTGCTCTCGTGCATGTTGTCGCTCATCGCAGCAAACCTCATAACCTCACAAGCCCGCTGGTTCCGCTCGGCGCGATGTTAATGAGAAATTGTGTAGTTGGAGTCCCTGAGAGAGTTCCTCCGACCGTGATCGTTTGTACTCCAGTACCAGGCACACTCGCCCTGAGCCCATAGGAGTTAAACTGGACTACCCCACCGTTTGGGAGGAGGCCGCCGTTGTTAAAGGCTAATGTCGTCATATGTACCGCCTCAATCCTGTTCAGACCTTGAAGAGCCGGAGCCCCGGCGAGATTGGTGGTGGTCATCTGGACTCCCCCATTCACAAGCACGATCTGGACGGACAGAGTTTGATTCGACGTCATCGCTCTTGTACGAACAAGCACAAGATGGCGGGTGATCTCGGAGGCCGTGACTCTTGCTTGATAGTCTATGTACATCCTCGTGAAGTTCGGCATGACTATCGCGGCCGCGATCCCGATAATCGCCACGACGATTATGACCTCGATCAACGTAAAGCCTGCCTGCCGTGATAGGGTCCCATCGTGTCTTGTCTTATTAGATACACCCATAGCTGGCCGCCAATTGAGCAATTGGCATGCCGACAATTTCGCTTGGTCTAGGAGATTTAACTCCTTGATTTTAAATATATTCCTCGACTTATTTGAGAGGACGAATCAGGCGGATGTCGGGAGTAGTTCGACAATTTGTGTCACAGCGGGCGCACATTTTGTGCCGTCCGATCATGAGATAGATCAGCCACAAAGAGGTGGAACGAGCGACGGAAGCAGAGAACCTGATCCGGTTATGAGGGCGTCGATTGCGATCTAGCTGTGGAGCCCCACGGCTTGACAACCGTGGTCCTGTTGGTGTCTTCGGAGGAACCCGCCGAAGCATGTCCTCGTTCGCCAAGGCATCGTAGGACACCCGCTGCGCATTCCTCCACGGCTTGACAGACGTGGCTTCCTGCGTAGGCGGGTCAAAATTTGGACCTTCCGGTTTTGGTTACATGTTGAAACCTCCCCTCACTTCTTCGCAACGACCCTGACCTGCTGATAGGTGGTCTCTCCGCGCAGGACTTTTTGTATCCCGTCTTGTACCAGGGCCGACATCCCTTCTTTCATTGCCAGGCTGAGCATGTCGGCGGTCCTGGCTTTGGATTGGATGAGCCGCTTCATCTCTTCCGATCCTCTTAACATTTCGTGCAAGGGAATCCGCCCCTTGAAGCCGGTTCGGTTGCAGACCTCGCAGCCTCGTCCACGGTACAGACTCCAAGCGGCGCGGTACTCGATGTCGAGTGTGGGCCAGTCCTGCGCGCCGTACCCCTGCACCAGTTCGTCGTATTCCTGTGGCGTCGGATGATAGGCCTCCTTGCACTGGGTACAGATCCGCTTACACAGACGCTGGGCGAGCACTCCCAACATGGCGTCGGCAAAGTTGAAGGCGTCGCAGCCGAGATCCAACAACCGGATCACCGTTTCAACAGCACTGTTCGTATGGAGGGTACTGAGCACCAA
>DASVEA010000240.1:0-8612 GCA_036380815.1 Nitrospiraceae bacterium | reverse complement strand
CTGACTCCTGCACCCATCGGCGCAACACCGTCCCATGTACGCCCAAATCCCGCGCGGTTTGCGCCACCGTCACCCCGCGTTCTTGAATCAGCTTCACCGCCTCCAGCTTGAACTCACGCGTAAACTTTCGTCGCTCCATGGCGCACCTCCAGTTTCATTCATACACCTAACTCGGTGCCTTTGAAACCGGCAGCAGCCCAGTCCTCACATACTTCCCCTAAGCTCGCCCGCGTTCTCTCTCCAGGAATGGCACCCGTGCTGATCTCACTGCGGCCGTCGAGCGAGCACATTCTGATCGTGCGCGCTCCGGGAGCAAGGGATCAGCACGAGTGCCATTCCTCATTTACTGCTGAATCGCGGAGAGCCGCCACTTCCCTTCTTGGATTCGCATGAAGGTCCAGGCTTCGCCGGATTCGGTCGGTATCTCTTCGCTGCCTTCGACGAGATAGCCTGGTTCTCCGCGCTGCTTCGTCAGAGACAGATTGTAGTCACGGGCACTCCAGCGAAGCCCTGCCGTCACGTACTGCCTCGCCTCTTCGGTCCAGACTTCCAGGATCTCAGCACGGAGGAGCACCACATCCTCCACATGGTTCCGGATGTCCTGACTGGTATTATCGGCTAGGGCGGCGCTGAAATAATTCAGCATTTCCGGCGTGACGAACTGCCGCAACTCGGTCAGATCCTGTTTACTCCAGGCCCGTTGAACATCGATCAGGAGTTGTTGAAAGTCTGCTTTGTCGGCGGTGGTGACGCTATCGACCGATAATTTCTGTCTGGTTGTGGCGGACCGCTTTGTCGGCAGCTTGTCGTTGGACGGGTCGCGGCCTGTGATCCCGGAAAAATCAGGGAGGGAGGGTCGTTGTATTTTCAGAAAATAAAAAACTGCCGCTGCTCCCAGGAGCAGGAGGAGCAGAAGGATTCCAGCGGAGCTGAAATCTCCGGTGGTGTTGTTGGTCACGGCAGGAGGGGCATCGGTATCGGTGGTCTGCGCGCTGCTGTTCGTCGCTCTGAAGAGCATATCGCCGATCAATGATCCGGCGACTCCAGTTGCGAGCCCAGCCGACAGGGGAGTACGTTGCGGAATGAGTGTCGTTGTGTTCAAGGCAAACTCCCTGTTATCGGTCTCGTTGCCGAACCATACGCCCGGCGCCATATCCTAGCAGCAATGGTCCCTTGAAAATGTAAGATTCGAGAATAGAGACCACGGCGTTCGATTTTTCGCCTATAGATGAGAAGCATGGGTGGAGATTGTCAGGGGAGCGGCCAAAAGTGTCAGGGGGACTCTTCAATGCGCCCGACTACATTTTCAGAAGAGTCCACCCTGCTTCCAGTTCCTGCTAGCTAAACCAGTCGGTAAGATCGGTTCGTGAGGGATCGATTGCGTCTCTGAGCGTATTGAAGTATGCCTGTGTGGTAGCCCGCCGCACCAATTAAAGGGGTCGGGAGTCTTACTTGGCACCGATCTATCCGGGAAAGGCCCCTTTATTCTCCTTCGCCTCGTCACGAAGGCCGTGTCGGACAGGCTCCTAGGTTCTCCGAATTGGGGGGATCTGTGATCTAGAAAAACTGTTAACGCGGATGCCGCGCGATATACGTCCGCCAACCCCCCATGGCCGTGATTTCTTCCGCCCCCTCGATCGCATAGCCCTCGCAGATGAATCCCTTGACTGTCCGGCCATCATCGAGCTTCAGCGATCCTATTCCCAACGGAGGCGGGACACGCACCATAAAGCGACCAAAATTTTCTAAAGGAATATCCCAGACTTCCACTTCAAGCGCAGCGCCACTGCCGTCCCTGACGAAGACGGCACCGGGCTTGCGCGCTCCCTGAGGGTCGGTAACCACGTAACACCGGTATTCCGGTGCGGTTCTGCAGGTCCGCCGTAATCGTGCTCCCAACTCGGTGAGTTGGGAGTTGAGCGGCTGCCCGGTCAGATGCAACCCCAACACAGCCAGTTCCATTCGTTCGCTGTCCTGGCTGTTCGACAACTCGACATCCAGGGCGCTGTTGGGCGGCAGGGTCCATCCGGTAGCCCCCATGGTACTGCTTGACTGGTGATGAAACTCCGCGGCCAGTCCTCCCAGATATTCATCCTGGAATGCTGGCGCCATCAACGTAATCCCCATCGGAAGGCCATTCTTGAGAAATCCATTGGGAACAGCCCAGGCGCAGAGATCCAAGAGATTGACGAAGTTGGTGTAATAGCCCAGGTTCGTGTTCAACTTCACCGGGTCGGCTTCAACTTCGGCAATCGTATAGATGGTGCCGGTGGTCGGAAGCAGAAGCACGTCAACGGTGCGCCACAGGGCCCTAACTAATTGTTGATACATCCGCAGTTGATAATAACTTTCATAGGCATCTATGGCGGAAAAGCGCGCGCCTCCTTCGATGATGCGCTTCGTGACAGGATGCAAGGCGTTCGGCTTTTGGGCAAAAAAGTCCTTGATCGCCGCTAACCGTTCAGCAACCCATGGCCCGTGATACAGCAGTTTGGCCGTTGCGAGAAACGGCCCGAAATCAATCTCCTGCTTCTGCCCTCCCAACTTTTCCAATCGTTCCACAGCCGAGGAAAACAGCGCCGCATATTCATCATTCCCGAAAAATTCCAATTGCTCGCGATACGGCACAGCAAAACGGAATGGACGAGTAGCGGCATGCTGTTTTTGGGGCAGATAGGCCGGCCTCTCGCGAGAAAATGGATCGACCGGATCAGGCGCCCGACACACATTAAAGACAGCCAGCGCATCGGCGCATGTGAGCGTAAGGATCGAGACACAATCCAAGGAGCGGCAGGCGGGAAAGACTCCCTTTGTGCTGAGCAGTCCTTTGGTCGGTTTGAGGCCTACGAGATTGGTGAATCCGGCCGGGACTCGGCCCGAACCGGCCGTATCGGTTCCCAAAGAAAAACTGACCAGCCCGGTGGAAACGGCGACTGCAGAACCGGAACTGGACCCCCCGGAAATAAATCGGGAATCGAAGGGGTTAGGACAGATACCGTAAGGGGAGCGAGTTCCCACCAATCCTGTGGCAAACTGGTCCAGATTGGTTTTGCCGATCAAGAGCGCACCCGACGAGTTGAGCCGGTTCACGACAGTAGCCGACTCCGGCGGCACGTAACGAAACTCCGGACAAGCGGCCGTGGTGGGGTATCCCGCTGCATCAATATTGTCCTTGATGGCGTAGGGAATGCCATAGAGCGGCATTCCGGCCTTGTCGGACTTCCACCGAGCTTCCAGCTCTTTAGCTTGGGCTAACACCGCTTCACGGGGCAGGAGATAAATCCATATATGCGGCAGGGGACAAAGCGCGACCCGCTCGTACACAGCCTCCACGAGCTCAGCCGGCCGCAGCGTCCCCGCATGGTAGAGCTTCTGCAGTGTGGCAATATCCAAACTGCCGTTTCGAAGAGACCAACCCATCCCAACACCCTGCTCCTTCCGTTCTGGATCTTTTTCCGCACACGCGATAACCGCGGTTTGGCGTCTGTTGATGCTACCCGTAGGCTTGCCGGAGAGTGTCCGTCAGACGATTCGCCGTCGTCACCCAGCCGACAATTCCTCCCTGCGATTGGATCATGCGCAGGGTCGTCTGTTTAAACTCGGGGAAATAGCTCTCGGTTCCGTCTTCCACCAAGAGGCATTCATACCCTCGGTCGTTGGCTTCCCTCATGCTGGTCTGGACACAGACCTCGGTGGTCACTCCCGTAAAGATCAAATGGCTGATCGAGAGGGCCTGCAGACGCTCGTGCAGGTTGGTGGCGTAAAACGCCCCTTTGCCTGGTTTGTCGATAACGAGTTCGCCCGGTTCGGGACGCAACTCCTTCACAAAGTCGTTCCCTGGTTCTCCCAACACTAAGATCCGTCCCATCGGCCCAGGATTTCCGATGCGGAGTGAGGAGTCCCCACGGCTTCTTTTGGCCGGAGGGCAATCTGACAGATCGGGGCGATGGCCTTCTCTGGTGTGAATAACCGGCAACCGCAATTCTCGAAATGTTCCGAGCAGCCCAGCGACGGTCGGTACGATTTCTTGTAGGAGTTCGACTTTATTGCCCAGCGCCGCGCCAAATCCGCCTGGCTCAATGAAATCGCGCTGCATGTCAATGATCACCAACGCCACTCGAGCGCCCGACCCTCGCGGAGGCAACTGATACGGATAGGGGGATGCGATCACCGTGTTCATGCTGCATGTCCTGTCATGTGCCGTCCGATGAGCGCGAGGTCGGCGCCGGACGACGTCGTTTCATAGACAAGTTGACCGTTAAACATCACCACGGTACGGTCGGCCAGTTCCAGGATCTCGTCGAGGTCCTCACTCAATAGAAGGACAGCCGTTCCACGGTTACGCGCGGCGACAATCTGTAGGCGAATGTCCTCCGTGGCCAAGAAATCCAACCCAAAGCATGGATTGGCCACGATTAAGATCTCCACGCCATCGGAAAGCTCTCGCGCCAGAACCGCGCGCTGCACATTTCCGCCTGAAAGAGATCGGATCGGGAGGTGGGGATACGGCGGCTTGATATTGTATTGTTTGATCAAACTCTGTGCGCTACGGCGTATCATGTGGTGATTGATGAGCCAGCCACCCACGGCATGGGGATCCCGATCAAAATTGCGAAACGCCAGATTTTCTGCGACGCTCATGTTTCCTACGCAGGTATTTAGAAGCGGTTCTTCCGGCAAGCAATAGATTTTATGACGCACAATCTGCTCCCGGGTCGGTTCAAAAGGCATGCCCTGCACCAAGATTTTTCCTGCTATCGCCTGGCGTTGCCCGGCCAGGACCTCAACCAGTTCTCGCTGTCCATTGCCCGATACGCCGGCAACACCCACGATCTCACCGGAATGAATGGTGACATGCAGCCCTCGAACTGCTTCTACCCCCGCATCGTCATGGACTCGGAGATCGTGAATAGCTAGTTTGGGCGTCTTGGCAGGAGGTGCGACGCGTTCCTTCGGTTTGGTTGTCAATTCAGACCCCACCATCATTTCGGCCATTTGAGCCACCGTCAGATCCGACACAAGTCCGGACCCTACGAATTGGCCTTTGCGCAACACCGTAACCTCATCTGCGAATGTCACTACTTCTCTCAGTTTGTGGGTAATAATCAAGACGCTGATCTGTTGTGCTCGTGTCATAGCACGGAGATGGCCTAAGACTTCATCCGCTTCTTGCGGCGTCAGGACGGACGTCGGTTCATCCAGAATGAGAATGCGGTTTTGCAAGAATAGCTGCTTGAGAATTTCAACTTTTTGTTTTTCGCCTGCAGCAAGTGAACTGACACGAGCTTCGAGCGAAACCTTGAACGGCATCTTCTCCATGAACTGCGTCAGCTGGCGCTCTTCTTCCAACCAATTGATGATGGGTTTCAACTTTGCTTTGGAGATTACCAGGTTTTCGAGGACCGTCATGTTGGGAATCAGGGTGAACTGCTGGTAGACCATTCCGATCCCGAATCCCTGGGCGTCACGGGGACTACGAATCGTGACCTGTTGCTGATCCAACAGTATTTTCCCTTCGTCGGGGTGGTAATAGCCCATGATGCATTTCACCAACGTGCTTTTGCCGGCTCCGTTTTCGCCGAGCAGCGCATGAAACCGGCTGGGCCGCAGCCGAAAATTGACGTCCTTTAAGGCCACCAGCGGTCCGAAACGCTTGGTCATGCCGAGGACTTCCAGGTCGGGAGGAGCAGCGGTCGTCATGCAAGGGCCTCTACAAAGGCATCGGATTTTGCCACGGCACCGAACACTCCGCCCTGCATTTTGACCATCTTGATGGCCGCCTGGTGGTTTCCATAATCAGTCGCGCCGCAACAATCCTCCAGCAGGAGACATTCAAACCCCCGGTCATTAGCTTCGCGCATGGTGGTGTGGACACAGACATCGGTGGTAATCCCCGCCAGGACAATATTATTGATCCCCCGTTGCCGCAACAACATATCCAGATCGGTTGCCCAAAACGAGCCCTTGCCTGGCTTATCAATGATGGGTTCGCCAGGTTTTGGAGCGAGCTCCGGAATGATGTCCCACCCCGGTTCCCCTCGCACTAGGATTTTCCCGCAGGGCCCAGGATCTCCAATGCCTGCCCCAATTCTTCGGCTGCGCCACAGCTTATTCTCCGGCAAATCGGCCAAGTCCGGCCGATGTCCTTCCCTGGTATGGAAGACATGCATCCCAATGTTCCGCGTCTTCACCAGCACTTTGAGGATCGGGGCGATCGGCGCACGGGTCAGGGAGATGTCATAGCCCATCTTGTCTACGTATCCCCCCTTCCCGCAAAAATCGGTCTGCATATCAATGATGAGAAATACCGTATTCTCAGGGCGGAGATCCCCAGTGTATGGATAAGGATACGGATCAGCTGTGACATACTTGCTCATGGTTGATACCTCCATGCAGACACATTCGAAGTGAGCGCTTCGGGTTACCGAGTGACGGTCAGTTCATGGGGCGCCCCCACGAGGTTGCGCCGTGGAGAACAGGTCACAATCATCACCGCCAACGTCATAATGTAGGGGATCGCGTTGAAGATATAATATCCGTATGTGATCCCCACGGATTGCAAGGAAGGCCCCAACGCAGCCGCTCCGCCCCACAAGAGAGAGACCCATAGACAGCCAAGCGGCTGCCAGCGGGCAAAGATCACCAGTGCCACCGCCATGAGTCCCTGGCCACTCGAAAGGCCTTCGCTCCAATTGAAGGGATAGTAGAGCGAGAGATATGACCCGCCGATTCCCGCAAGAAATCCTCCCTGGGCGGTACTCAGGAGCCGTATTCGATTGACCGGCAATCCGAGGGCGCGTGCCGCATCCGCACTCTCGCCGACCACACGCACCTTCAACCCCCACGATGTATTTTTCAATATCCACCCAAGCGCAATCGCCATGACTATCCCGATTAGAAACAAACCGTTGATCTGCAGGGCCGCTTGGAGTTGCGGCACATTACTCCAGCCTCCGAGATCGATGGACGGCAATCGAGGAGCGGATGGTTGAATGTAGGGTTTCCCCAGGAAAAAGGCCAACCCGGTGCCGAACAGCATCATCGCGATCCCCACTGCAATATCGTTGACCCGCTGGTAGCTGCAGAGCCAACTATGCAAGGCACCGAGCACGGCGCCGGCCAGCCCGGCACACAAGACCCCCAGCCACGGAGATCCGCTATGCAACGAGATGGCGTACCCCGTCATCGCTCCCATCACCAGCGTGCCTTCAAGACCCAAATTGATGCGGCCACTTTTCTCGGTCAAGCACTCGCCCAGCGAGACAAAAATAAATGGGGTGCCGATCCGAATCGCCCCCCCCAGCACGGCGATTAAGACTCCCCACCAACCGACTTCCATTACGAGGCTCCTTGTTTTTGAAATTTTGAAAATCGTCCGTAGAGCGTCTCACTGAACAAAATCACGAGGAACATAATCCCTTGCATGACGAGCACCGTGGCATCCGGAAGGTCATGTACCCGTTGCAATAAGCCGCCACTCGCACGAATCCCTCCCAGGAGAACGGCTACAGGAATGATCGCCAGCGGGTTATTTCTGGCGACAAATGCCACGAGAATGCCGGCATACCCATAATTGGCATTGAGGGTATCATTGGCCCTGCCATGGATGGCCGCCACTTCCACCATGCCTGCCAATCCACCTGCTGCTCCCGCCACGAAGCAGACGATGAGAATCAATCGCCCGACCGGCAATCCTGCGACCTGAGCGGCGCGAACATTGCCTCCTGCAATTTGGGATGCAAAGCCGAAGACGGTGCGGTGCATGAGAAACCACGCCAGGACACAAGCAACGACGCCGAAAGCCAATCCCCAATGGAGGTCTGTCCCGGGGATGAGGCCGATCATATTGGCCTCTCCAATATGACGCGTCGAGGGATGATTGAGACTTTCCGGATCGCGAAAGGTGCCCCCGACGAGGTGGTTCAGCACCGCAATGGCGATATAGTTCAGCAACAGACTGCTGATGGTTTCATTGACCGCGCGATAGTGCCGCAATGCCCCTCCAATGGCGAGCCAGATCCCGCCGGCGACCATGCCGGCGAGCGCCATGGTGGCAAGGACCACCATAGGAGGGGCAGTGGGCATGGTCAGAGCCGCTACCGCCGCGACGAGACCCCCTATCACCACTGCCCCCTCTCCTCCGATAATAATTAATCCGAGATAGCCTGGCAGTGCCGTGCAGAGAGCCGTCATCATCAGCGGTGCGGCTCGTATTAACGAATTTTGCCACGAGAACGAAGAGCCGAAGGCGGCCCGATACATGGTGTGATACACCTCAAAGGGATTGGCTCCAGCCACCGCCACAAACCCTCCAAACAACACCATCGATACCAAGAGAGACCCGAAGATGATGAGGAACGGTTCCAGCGCTTTGTGCAGATTCTTCGGCACAGCCATGCTCACGACTTGGTCGAACCGATTACCCCTTCCACCAGCCAACCCATACTCTCCAACCAGATATCCGTTTGGATGTATTCCTTTCCGGCCGGAATGACGACATTACCTGTATTGTCCTTGATGGGGCCCTTGTACACGATCATTGATCCATCCATGAATTTTGCCTTGGCCGCGTCGGCTTGCTTGCGAACGGATTCAGTCACCACCTGGTTATA
>DASVEA010000239.1:0-2482 GCA_036380815.1 Nitrospiraceae bacterium | reverse complement strand
CTGCTCTCACATGGGGCGGCGACCACATCCGGCATCACGCCAAGACTGACGAAGAAGAAGATCCCTACAACGCGACCAAGGGATTCTGGTACAGCCACTGCGGTTGGCTCTTTTACGATACCCCCTATCGCACGCCGAAGTACGAGATCCGTCTGCGCCGCGACCCTGTCGTGATGTGGCAAGATCGCTACTACTGGCCGATCGTGGTCACAGGACTTCTGCTCCCTTTTGTCCTTGGTCTCTGGCACGGCGGCTGGCAGGGCGGCATCAGCGCCTTCCTCCTGGGTGGCCTCTTCCGGATGTTCATGGTGCTGAACTCCACCTTCACGATTAATTCACTCTGTCACATGGTGGGATCACAGCCCTACACCAAGAAAAACAGCAGCCGCGATAGTTGGCTGGTCTCCTTCGTCAGTTTTGGAGAGGGGTATCACAACTTTCATCACGCCTACGCGCGCGATTTCCGCAACGGACCGAAGTGGTACAACTTCGATCCCTCGAAGTGGATCATTTATACCCTTTCGCTGATCGGGCTCACGACCAATCTTCGCCGCAACGACCCTACCGTCGGGTAATCAGATCCCGAACAACTCTTCCGACAGACTGTTGCATCTTCCTGCTATACATTCCCCCATTGCGCTATCGACCATTAAACCCATTTTCTTTCAGCCTGTCTTTCGCTTATGATGGAGTGGCTGGCCCGAGAGCCGGTCCCATTCGATGGTGCACAAAGCATCCTGCTAGAGAAGGAGCATTCCATGGCTACCGAAAATCCCGCTGGATCCCAAGCTGGTCACGGGAAAGACAACCTCATTCCCGGCGTCAAATATGTCATCGCCGTCAGCAGCGGCAAAGGCGGAGTCGGCAAATCCACGGTCGCCGTCAATCTCGCCGTCGCCCTCGCCTTGACCGGCGTCAAGGTCGGTCTGCTCGATGCGGATATCTATGGTCCGAACATTCCCATGATGATGGGCGTGGCCAAGCCCCCGGAGCAGAAAGACGGCAAGATCGTTCCAGCGGAAAGTCACGGCGTCAAACTCATCTCCATGGGATTTTTCGTCCCGGAAGACTCCGCCGTGGTCTGGCGTGGTCCGATGGTCCATACCGCCATTCAACAGCTTTTTCGCGATGTGCTGTGGGGCGAACTGGATTACTTGCTCATCGATCTGCCGCCCGGCACCGGAGACGCGCAGCTTACCCTCACCCAGTTGGTCCCGCTGACCGGTGCCGTCACCGTTACGACGCCACAAGAAGTCGCCCTGCACGATGTTCGCAAAGGCATGATGATGTTTCAAAAGGTGAATGTGCCGCTCCTCGGCATTGTGGAGAACATGAGTTATTTTCTCTGCGGTCACTGCGGCGAGCGGACCGAAATTTTTTCGCACGGAGGAGGGGAGCGGGCTGCCGCTACACTCGGGGTGCCGTTCCTCGGTCGAGTACCGATCGACCCGGCGATTCGCGACGGCGGCGACTCGGGCACCCCGATCGTCGTGGCCGATCCGGCGTCTCCGCAATCGGCGGCGTTCCGGGAGATTGCACAGAAAATTGTCGCGGAAGTCACCGGAGCCGCCAAGGGGGTTCCGCCGATTGAAAGCCTGCTGAGCAAAATCAAAAAACCATTTACGACAGCATAACCGACAGACAAACGAACGAAACAGTAATGATAGTGCCCAGTATGGACCGGAACGACGTACTGTTCCTCTATCGTCAAATGCTGCTGATCCGCCGGTTCGAAGAAAAATCGGCGGAGATGTACGCTCTCGCAAAAATTGCCGGTTTCCTACATCTCTATATCGGCGAAGAGGCCATTGCAGTCGGAGCCATCGCCGCGCTTCGACCGGAAGACTATGCGATCAGCGCGTACCGCGATCACGGGCACTGTCTCGCCCGAGGCTCCGACCCCGGCCACGTGATGGCCGAGCTGTTCGGCAAAGCGACGGGCCTGTGCCAGGGCAAAGGGGGCTCCATGCACCTGGTGGATGCCCCGCGCAGGTTCATGGGCGGCTACGCCATTGTCGGGGGCCATATTCCCCTTGCCACAGGCCTCGCGTTCGCGACCAAGTATCAAACACTCGACCTTGTGACCGTTTGCTTCTTCGGTGAAGGGGCGATTCCCAGCGGGCAGGCACACGAATCGCTCAATTTGGCAGCCTTGTGGAAACTTCCTGTGATCTTCCTCTGCGAGAACAACCGTTACGGTATGGGGACGCCGGCCGAACGGGCCATTGCGCTCTATGCGGACGTGGCAGAGACGGCCCGCTCCTATGGCATCAAGGCTGAGCGCGTGGATGGCATGGATGTACTAGCCGTGCGCGATGTGATGCGCAAGGTGGTCGAGCAGGCGCGCGCGGGGCAGGGACCATTTTTCATCGAGGCAACGACCTACCGGTTCATGGGCCACTCAATGTCCGACCCGGCACACGGACATTACCGAACCAAAGAAGAGGTGGAGGAGCACCGTAAACGCGACCCTCTTCTATTG
>DASVEA010000238.1:0-2022 GCA_036380815.1 Nitrospiraceae bacterium | reverse complement strand
GATTGCCCGGCGGGAACATCACAGCGCTGGAGCGGGGCGTTTGCCCGCCAGATCGCACAGAAGTTCGATCTCTATCGAATGCACTAGGACTTCGTCCAGGCCCATTGGAGCAGATCGCGATTGAAAAGTGGGAACCGTTCGCGCAACCGCCGATGGCTTGGGTGGAGCGGATAGAGGGGTCGATCAATGGCTATGGCGTGCAGGGCTATGTGGTCCATGACGGCGGGGAGGCGGTGCTCATCGACACGGCGTACAATGCGCCGGCGATGATCGAGTTCTTGTCCACGCACCGCCTGCGACTGATGGGGATTTGTCTGACGCACGGCCATGCAGATCATGCCGATGGGATTGACCAGATTCTGAAGTTTCATGAGGTGCCGGTGTATCTCGGAACGGAGGATGTCGATCTCCTCAGCTGGCGGCCCCCCGCTGCACAGCTGAGGGCGCCGGAAAATGGTCAGACAATTGCGGTTGAGCGCTTGCGCGTACATTGCCTGGCGACGCCGGGCCATACCCCTGGCGGGATTTGCTATCGAATGGAGGCCGAGTCACAGCACGTCTGTTTCGTCGGCGATACGTTGTTTGCGGGATCCATTGGCCGCTCGAATCCCAGTACGCTGTATCAGACCCATTTGGGATCGGTCTGGACCAGCGTGCTCACGTTGTCACCTGAATATCGGTTGTTGCCGGGTCACGGACCGGCCACGACGGTTCGTGAAGAACTCGACCATAATCCCTTCGCGTCAAATCATTGAAGTTGGCAGCCATGAATCTCGATCAGCGGAACGATGACCAGCCGATCCGCAGCGGAGAGCTGCCGGTTGTGGCAGGACCGTCTGAGGACCTCAGTGATCTCCCTGCGGATGACGAAATCGAGGAGACACCCTTCTCGAAATGGATCCTTCCCATCAGCCTCTTTGTAGCGACGATCTTTACCACACTGTGGGCTGGGGCCTATCAGGCCTACGACGGACCAATCCATGGACCGGTGAATTTTCTGCTTGAACACCCCGAGACGCTCTGGCGCGGGATTCCCTTCGCCGCCACGCTGCTGATCATTCTGGTGACCCATGAATTCGGGCACTATGTGCTCTCCCGCATCCACCGAGTTCCGGCGTCGCTGCCGTTGTTCATCCCGGGCCCTCCGTATTTCATCGGCACATTCGGGGCGATCATCCGACTGCGCGGGCCGATCGTGAATCGGCGCGCGCTATTTGACATCGGAGTGGCCGGTCCGCTTGCCGGCTTCATCGCCGCGGTGGTGGCGCTGTTTATCGGCCTGAATCTGTCAACGGTCGTCGATCGAACGGGAACCCATGGATTACAGTTGGGCGAACCGCTGCTATTGCAGTTCATCGCCTGGCTGGTCGTCGGATCCATTCCTCCTCAGGCTGACATTGTCTTGCACCCCATCGGGTTCGCTGCCTGGTTCGGCCTGTTTGTGACCTCGTTGAATCTCATTCCCATCGGCCAACTCGACGGCGGACATGTGGCGTACGCCCTGTGGGGCAAACGTCAACGTACGTTGGCGTTTATCATGGTGCCGATCCTCATCGTGCTGGGATATGTGGGCTGGCCCGGCTGGTGGCTCTGGGCCTTCATGGCAGGACTATGGGGTTTCGGGCACCCGCCGGTGCGCGATCTTCACGTGCCGTTGGGCCGAGAGCGGATCGTTGTCGGATGGATTGCATTTGCCGTGTTTGTGCTCACCTTTGCTCCTGTTCCTTTCTCATTCCACTAGCGGGGGAAGGGATAACCCGGTGAGTCCCCCGTGCTCGCGCAACGCGCGGTCTCCGAAGACCCTCGTTGGACGCGCGCAGTAGGGGACTCATCCGGGCCATCCTGGGGAAACGTCATCGAGCAAGCTTGGAAGAGCTAGTGTTAGTTGCTTGCCGCGGCCTTGCTTGGGCCAAGGCGCGTCTCGGCGCGCCAGGGTTGGGTGGGTGAGAAGTCTGGTCTGTTTGAGCAGCTTGCGATCGGACTCCATTCAGCAGTCTGGATCAATCAAGAGATTTTCTTGTC
>DASVEA010000237.1:0-3893 GCA_036380815.1 Nitrospiraceae bacterium | reverse complement strand
TCTCGCGGGGTGTGGCAGGCCTGCTCCATCTGAGCTGCGCGCATCAAACAAGCAGATTTCACTTCTCTAAATCGCTCTTTAAAGGAGTGGCCGAGGCTGCCCTTTCACTGCGCGCGTCGAACGAGGCCCTTCTCAGGGCGCGCGTTCCGCGAGCAAGAAGGGCACCTCGCCGCTCCTTTTCCCATCCTCCCCCATCCTGCTATGATACTGACCCCATGCACCCTCGTTCTGAATCAGGCCAGACCAATCTGATTGCCATTGCGGTCCTCGCCGGCGTCATTATTGCCGGCGTCTGGGTGTGGAAGCGTCTGTCGTTCGATACCCAGGATTATGTGATCGATCAAGCCGTTCCCATGGTTTTCGTGGGGTTGGTGATCGCGGCAGGGCTGTTGCTGTTGGTCCGGGCGTTCAACCGCCGCAGGGCGCAACGGCATGAACGTGCGAAGTTATTGGCAGCATTCGAACGGGCCACGGTACAGGAGAAGAAACTGGAGATCGCCTTTGCACTGATTGACGTGAATAGGTACCGGGCCGAAGGGTTGGAGTCCGTGACGCCTGCGTTACGAGACCTCTTTGCGACGACGTTGCAGCGGGCGCTAGGTGACAAGCAGCATCGGATTCGCGGGATGGCGGCCAGTTATCTTGGCGTCCTGAACGATAGAGCCGTGATCCCCCTGCTGCTGAAGGCGCTGGAGGATGACCACGCCTACGTACGTTCCAGCGCGGCGTTGGGATTGGGCCGGTTACGCGCCAGTGAGGCGAAGGAGAGGCTGACGACCGCCATGGAGAAGGATTGGGATCAAACCGTCAGGAGCCGTTCAAAGGAGGCGCTGGAGCGTATCAAGTAGTCATGAATGATACAGGTCAACCCCCTTTGACCCATTCAATACAGGCGATTTCCGGCGTGCAATTCAACCGCAGGGGAAGAAACGACCATCCGAGCCCACGATTGACATAGAGCCGGCGACCAGGCACGCCGTGATACCCCTCGATTCGGCCGTTGCAGCCTGGCGGGAGCCAGAACGTCGGCACGCCGGGTATGCGCCACTGGCCTCCGTGGCTATGTCCGCAGAGGATCAGATCGACGGCGTGGTGGTCTTCCAACTGATCGAGGATGTTCGGCGCATGGGCCAGCAAGAGGGTGAAGCGATCCTGTGCGCGCGGTGGGAGACAGCTCAAGTCGGCCCGATGCAGCGAGGGATCGTCGACGCCGACAATGGCGATCTCGCCGCAGTCCGTGGGAATGAAGGTGGCCTGATTGATCAAGAGAGTGATCTTGTGGCGATCGGCGAGTTCGCAAAACTGATCGATCGGCACGCCACTGTAGTGATCATGGTTGCCCAAAGTGACGAAGACCGGCGCAATCTCCCGCAAGCCGGCGAAAAATCGAAACACATGCGGTAGTCCCTCCGACACATTGAGCAGGTCGCCGGTGATAAAGATCCAGTCGGGACGGAGTTCCCGGATGGCGGCAACGATGAAATCATGCCGTGGCTGATAGCGGTCGAGATGCAGATCGCTCAGGTGGATGGCCCGTCGGCCAGCCAAGGGGCCATGCACATAGGTGAGCCGGGAAATCTTGTGTGTGGACAGTCCGACTTCCCAGTGAGGAACGAGACTAAAGAGCCGATAAAACGGTTTGCTCACACAATGTCCGATGAAGGAACGGGCTCGATCGGGCCAGGACCTTGTGCGTCGCGTCATCCCATCACCCGATCCAGCTCGACGCGATCGGAGGGGGTCACGCGATAGCCTCGTTCATAGAGATCGCTCATGCCATGCATCAAGGCGTCCATGTTGCGGTTGAGGTACCAGCTATCGAACTGCTCCGTGAGCGCCATAACCTGATTCTGGGTCGACTCCCCGTCATGGTACGAGAGTGTGAGGGAGCGGAGCAAATCTTGAAGTTCGGTGGGGCTGTAGGTCGCATCATCATTCCGGTCGGCGACCAAGGCGAATTCATAGAACGTCAGACTGACCGAGAGCAATGACTGTGTCTTGGCAAAATCATCCCGCGCATCGTCCATCCCGCTAGGATAGTTGCGAAGACAATCCTCTTCGAACTGGGATGAAGGAGTGACGTTCCAGCTGATTCCCTGCACGGACGGGGAAGGCGTCTTTTTCGCCTTATAAAACCATGAGACACAATTGTTCGCATGCGCAAATGCCTGTTTGTCTTTGTGGATCTGCCGGCCGATGTGCTGGGTGAACTGTTGAAAGACCGCGCTCTCTATGCCCGACGAGTCCCCTGGGAACAGACCACATATCAGAACGGTGAGGAATACCCCTGCAGCGAACAGGCGCAACTCAGGCCGTTGAACTAGGAGCCTGTCCGACATTGCCGTTCGCCGTAGTAGAAAGTGGTGAGAGGCTTGGCGAAAAGACATAGGGAAAGTATACCATGCAAGTCGTTTGACCCTCATCGAGATTGATTGAGTGGTGAGGGCAATCGCATTCGAATGAAGAAGTGGACTATTGCACCATGACCATGGCTTTTATGACAGCCGCATTGCCGGGCATCGGCGGCCAGATGCGGACTCTTCCGGAAGACTTCCAAGTCGAGGAACGTCCCCTCTATCTTCCTTGTGGTGAGGGTGAGCATCTCTACGTCAAGGTCAGAAAACGCCTGCTCTCGACACCAGATCTCGTCCTGCGACTGTCTTCGATTTTGGGGGTAAAAACTCAAGCGATTGGAGTGGCTGGCCTCAAAGACGCCCGGGCCTTGACCACGCAGATGGTCTCGCTCCTAGGCGTTACGCCTGAACGGCTGGATCGACTGAAATTGGACGAGCAGCTATTGTCTGTGGAAGTGCTGGGTCGGCATCGCAATCGCTTGCGTCCCGGGCATCATGCGGGCAATCATTTTCGGTTGGTGATTCGGGATGTCGCCACGCACGCCCGCGAGACGGTGCCCCTGGTCACGGACATGCTGGTGCGACGAGGTGTGCCGAACTATTTCGGCCCGCAACGGCAAGGGCGGAGCGGACAGAATTACCAAATCGGAGCCGAATTACTGGCGGACCCTGCACGCCGAAACAGGCTGAGCCGGTCCAAGCGCATGTGGTACCTCAACGCCTATCAATCGCATTTCTTTAATGACATGTTGGCCAGGCGACTGGATCGAGTCGATCGTGTTTTGGTTGGAGACTGGGCCATGAAAATGGAGAACGGCGCCTGTTTTCTGGTCGAGGATGCCACAAAGGAACAGCCACGGGCCGACCGGTTCGAAATCAGTCCCACCGGCATCTTGTTCGGGTCGCGCGTTTCGTGGGCCGGTGGAGAACCGGGTGAGATCGAACGGGCCGTGGTCGCTGAGAGCGGGGCCACGCCGGAGAGTCTCACCGAAGCCGCGAAGGCCTGCGGGTTTCGCGGTGAACGGCGCTCGCTCCGAATCCCTCTTGCCGATTTGGAGTGGGTTGTGGAGGGCACAGTGCTCACCCTCTCCTTCTCACTTCCACCCGGTGCCTATGCGACCAGCGTTCTTCGCGAACTCATGAAAACCGACTTGCGGGCGGCTGAAAATGCCCGCTAGCTTCGTTCTCTGCTCGTTAAAATCCTCAACGTACCCCAGAGGGTACGCCTCCGGTTTTCACTCGCCTGCGGTCTTGCTAGCGGAGCATTTTGAGTCGCCCGCAGGGATTGCTGCATCTTGCGGACGTGATTCAACGTTCTGTGAGTTTGTGATGCACAGTCAGGATCTGATCTGCAGCGGTTGAAACTGGGTGGTAGAATCTGTGCAGATCCTACTGGGGTGGGAGTTTGACCCATGATGCATGACCAAGAAACCGTCCTGCTCCAAGGCCATATCATCGATTCGTTGATCCTGGCGAAGGTCCTGGACACGATTCTGATGATGGGCGGGACATTCGACCTTCAAGATATGCAGATCGGGA
>DASVEA010000236.1:0-5441 GCA_036380815.1 Nitrospiraceae bacterium | reverse complement strand
CGGTTGGCCCGGTTTAATTCGGCTGCAGCCCTGTCGGACGGCAAGTACTTTACTGGGTTGGCTATTCCTGCAGCGGCAGGGGTCGTGGCGTCGCTCGTGATTTTCGACCACTATAGCGTTAGGATAGGAACGGAAGTGAAGCCCCTCCTCGTCCTGATTATTACGCTGACCCTTTCGTTCTTGATGGTGAGCACCATCAAGTATCGGAGCTTTAAAGACATGAAGTTCCGCGGCGGTCGGCACATTAATTATCTTGTGTGGGGGATTTTGGTGCTCATGCTCGTAGCCGCCTGGCCCCAAGTTATGCTCTTTGTCATCTTTGCCGGGTACGCCTTACTCGGTCCGGCAGAACGGCTCGTCGGACTTCTGTCCAAGATGGCCGGGAAGCGTCCGTCGCCCAAGACCGAGCAGTCGGGGATTGAATCGAAGTTCTAATGGCTGCGACGAGGAGTAGTACGCGATTCGCACAGCAGTGAGAGAGAGCTGGTGAATGGTGCAAACCAGCCTGCGCGGCGCCGAACTCGCCTTTGAGCCAGAATCCACGAAATCCGAGTAATGGATTCCGCCTCGCCCCCGTGACAGGGCGTAATGAAGGGCTGTGGACAGCGACACGTTGTTCATGGCTAAATCAGGGTGGTACCACGGAGCGTCTCAAGCCTCCGTCCCTGGGCGTGGGGATGGAGGCTTTTTATTTGAGATCGCTGAAAATGCTTTCCCGCATCGTTCTCGGTCGCGTGCCTCCCTGCGACGTACCCATCGGTGAAAGAGCTGTCTTGGCAGCTCGGGGTGGGTGGGTGAGAAACGGTACGCCTCAGTCGTCCCGCTACCTGCGGCCTTGCTGGAAAGGCATTTTGAGCGATCTCACAAGATGAGAGAGGTGAAACCATGACACGCATGATTCGAATTTTCGATACGACGTTGCGGGACGGCGAACAGTCGCCCGGCGCCAGCATGAATGTGGAAGAGAAAATCATGGTGGCAAAGCAGCTGGCACGGTTGGGGGTCGATATCATCGAGGCAGGATTTGCCTATAGCTCGCCAGGGGATTTTGAAGCGGTGCGGCGAATCGCCCAGGAAGTCGAGGGGCCGACGATTTGCAGCTTGGCGCGGGCGCGTCCGGAGGATATCGATCGAGCCTGGGAGGCATTGAAGGGAGCCCCGAAGGTCCGGATTCATACGTTTCTCTCGACCTCGGATATCCATTTGAAGCACCAGTTCAGAATGACGCGGGACGAGGCGAAGAGGCGCGCAGTCGAGATGGTCCAACGAGCGAGGGGTTATGTGGACGATGTGGAGTTTTCACCCATGGATGCCAGTCGCTCTGATCCTGCCTATCTCTATGAGGTGATCGAGGCGGTGATTGCCGCAGGAGCCGGGACGATCAATATTCCTGATACGGTCGGCTACGCGGTGCCACAAGAATTCGGCAGACTCATTCGTGGAATTCGCGAGCAGGTGCCAAACAGTGCGAAGGCGGTGATCTCCGTCCATTGCCACAACGACCTGGGCCTGGCCGTAGGGAACAGCTTGGCGGCGGTGTTCGAAGGGGCCGGCCAAGTCGAGTGCACGATCAATGGGATTGGTGAGCGGGCAGGGAACACGGCACTGGAAGAAATTGTCCTGGGGCTTCGGACTAGGAAAGATTTCTATCACGCCGACACGAAGATTCGTACCGAAGAGATCTCGAAGACGAGCCGATTGGTCAGCAAGATCACCGGCATGGTGGTGCAGCCCAACAAGGCGATCGTCGGGGCGAACGCCTTCGCCCATACGTCCGGCATTCACCAAGACGGGCTGCTGAAGGACAAGACGACCTATGAAATCATGCGGCCGGAGACGATTGGGCTGGTCGAGAGCAAGATGGTCATGGGGAAGCTCTCAGGCCGGCATGCGTTTCGCCAGCGCCTCGAGGAGTTAGGGTATACGCTCTCGGACGAGGAAGTGAATCATGCGTTCGAGCGGTTCAAGAAGTTGGCCGATCAGAAGAAAGAGATCTACGAAGAGGATCTCGAAGTCATTGTCTCCGAAGAGTTGGCCAAAATGCCCGATCGTATCACCTTGAAATCATTCCATGTGGCCAGCGGGACGGATCAGGTGCCGACTGCCACGGTCGAACTCGAGATCGACGGACGAGCGATCTCGCAGACCGGGACAGGCGATGGGCCGGTTGATGCGGTCTATCGGATGATTGCCGCAATCACGCAGACGAAGAGCACGCTCCTCATGTATGTCGTGAAGGCGATCACCGGTGGGACTGATGCCCAGGGCGAAGTCTCGGTTCGGGTTCAAGAAGATGGCCGCACCGTCTCAGGGCATGGGGCGGATACGGACATTATCATGGCCTCGGCGCGGGCCTATCTCAATGCGCTAAACAAGTTGTCGTACTTGGCGGGAAAACAGGCGCAGGGCGAACAGAAAGTAAGCTTGATTTAGGGAAAGTGACCACGGTAGAGTCACCGGCTCCGGTCTGGGACCGGGAAGGCGTTGGCTGTGAGGTGCGCCGTGGTTCACGTTACCCTGGCATATCGGCCGGAGTTTCTGGCAGGCGATCATACCGTCCTGCGTGAGCTGCTGCATCCGGCGAAACAACCGCTCGCGCTTGGGTATAGTGTGGCGCATGGGACATTGGCTCCCGGCGTTCGGTCGAAATGGCACAGGCTGAGATCCTCAGAGGTCTATTACATTATCGCCGGTCAGGGACGAATGTCCGTAGACGACTCGGTCGTCGCGGTGGAACCAGGCTCCGTCATCTATGTACCGCCGGGAAGCAAGCAGTCTCTGGAAAATAGTGGACCCACCGCTATCGAGTTCCTCTGTTTGGTCGATCCCGCTTGGCGACCAGAGGATGAGGAAGTTCTTGAATAGAGGCTGGTGCGGTCATTCCTCACAAAGATGGAGAGTGGTCTGTGAAGGCGAAGATTGCCGTACTAGCCGGTGATGGAGTGGGCCGGGAGATCGTTCCCGAAGCCGTGAAGGTGCTGAAGGCTGTGGCCCAGAAGTTCGAGCACCGGTTCGAGTTTCTGTCCGGTGATGTCGGAGGGCAGGCCATCGACAAAGTGGGCGTCCCGCTCCCTCAGGAGACGCTGATTCTGGCCAAACAGAGCGATGCCGTCTTGCTCGGTGCGGTCGGCGGCCCCAAGTGGGAGGGGCTGGAGTATAGCCTGCGTCCGGAACGCGCGCTTCTGGGATTGCGCGAGCACCTGGGTCTCTACGCGAATTTACGTCCGGCGAAGTTGTATCCGATGTTGGCCGAGGCCTCCACACTGAAACGTGAGGTAATTGAGGGGATCGACATCCTCGTCATTCGTGAACTGACCGGCGGCATCTATTTCGGGAAGCCCAAAGGTATTGAGAAGCTGCCGAACGGGAGCGAGCGAGGTATCAACACCGAGGTCTATACCACTGAAGAAATCCAACGCATTGCGAAAGTGGCGTTTGATGCGGCGAGAAAGCGTCGGAAAAAAGTGATGTCCGTCGATAAGGCGAATGTTCTGGAGTCATCCGAACTCTGGCGTCGTGTGGTCACCGATGTCCACAAGGATTACCGGGATGTAGAGTTGAGTCACATCTATGTCGACAATGCGGCGATGCAACTCGTGCGCAACCCGCGGCAGTTCGATGTGATGCTCTGCAACAATATATTCGGTGACATTCTGAGCGATGAAGCCGCGATGTTGACCGGCTCCATCGGCATGTTGCCGTCGGCCAGTATTGGTGCGCAGGTCGGACTGTTCGAGCCGATTCACGGCAGCGCGCCGGACATTGCCGGGAAGAATGTGGCGAATCCTATTGCGACGATTGCCTCGGCGGCCATGATGCTGTCCTACGCGTTCAAGTTGGATAAGGAAGCAGTAGCCATCGAGCAGGCGATCGTGAAAACCCTCGATCTCGGCTATCGCACGAAAGATATTCATAGTCCGGGCACTCGCCTTGTCAGTACTACAGAGATGGGCGAGGCCATCCTGCGAAATCTGAACTAGTCAGGATTATCGAGACCGATGAGTACAGATCTCAAAACTGGATCGATCCGAACCGTTGCCGGTACCGGAGCCCCTGGGTGGTCCGGTGACGGAGCTGGGGCCCTTGCCGCTTGTCTGAATGAGCCGAAGAGTCTCACCCTCGATGCAGAGGGAAATCTCTTCATCGCCGACTCTGAGAACCACGTCGTTCGCAAGATTGACCGGGAGAACAACTGTATCAGGACTGTAGCGGGCCGCATTCAGAGGGTTGAATCAGGAGGGAAGGCCGTCTCGCCCGCTCCGGTGGCTGAGGGAGTGGATGACGATCCTTTTGCTGAAAACGGCACTGTCAATTCGCACGCCTTAACCCAACAGACTGACTTGAGGGGGACCGTGCGTTATGTTGCGACCGGTACAGCTCCGGCCAAACGCTTCAGTGGAGACGGTGGTCCTGCGGATCAAGCGCTATTGAATTTTCCGACCGCGGTTGTGGTCGATCGGGCAGGGCATCTCTACATTGCGGACACCCTGAACCATCGGGTGCGGCGTGTGGATGCGGCAACAGGGGTGATCACGACAATTGCCGGCCTGGGCCAACCTCGATGCTTTGGTGATGGAGGATTGGCCGTAGAGGCCGGGTTGAACGAACCGGCTGCCTTAGTGGTGAGCGACGGGGGCGTCCTCTATATTGCAGATCAGAGCAACAACCGCGTGAGGGCGGTGGATTTGACGACCGGAGTGATTTGTACGGTCGCAGGGACAGGAACGGCTGCGTATAATGGAGATGACGTAGCCGCGATGGAAACCGGTTTAGCAGGCCCCAGCGGATTGGCGCTTGCGTCAGATGGCACGTTGTTCATTGCCGATAGCTTCAACGGAAGGATTCGTGCTGTTGATCCCGTCACTGGTCTGATACGAACTGTGGTGGGCGACGGCGGTGAGTATCGGTACCAGGGGCCTGATGAACCACCCAGTGGCAGCCTCTCTCGGCCATCGGGGATTACGTTGGATGAAAAGGGGAATCTCTACTTTACCGATTCGGACAACCATCTGGTGCGGCGATGGGATCGAATCACTGGGTGTATTGAGCGCATTGTCGGGGTTGGTGTGGCACACTACGGAGGCGACGAGGGCGCGGCCCTTGACGCCAGCCTGAGTTACCCGTTTGGAATCGTGTTGGATCGCGCGGGGCATCTGCTCGTGGCCGATACATTCAATCATCGTATTCGCGAGATCGCGCTGTAGGCAGGAACGAGGCTCATGTTGAAGAAGAAATCGGGCTATGTCGTGGCGGTGGTCGGTGCGACCGGGGCGGTCGGCACAGAAATGATCGAGGTGCTCGAGGAGCGAAAGTTTCCCGTCAAACGCCTGATTCCGCTCGCATCGACTCGTTCGGCCGGCGGTACGGTGACATTTGAGGGGAACGAGGTGCCCATTGAGGTATTGACGAAGGACTCGTTTGCCGGCGTGGACATCGCGCTT
>DASVEA010000235.1:0-2577 GCA_036380815.1 Nitrospiraceae bacterium | reverse complement strand
ATACTTTGTTACTCGACGAGCCGACCAACCATCTCGACCCGGCCTCGGTCGACATGCTCACCGATGCGCTCTCAGACTTCCCCGGCACCATCATCTTTATCTCCCACGACCCTACCTTTCTGACCAGAGTCTGCACGCGCGTCATTGAAATCGAAGAAGGCAAGGCCCGTAGCTTCTCCGGCGACTATGAGTACTTCTTGTGGAAGACAGCGCAGGAAGTCGAATCCATCAAGGAATAGAGTGACGACTTGAAGGGAGCGGGTCGCGGAAAGACCGTCGGGCCGACCAGGGCGATGGCATCGCAAGCGCCGGCCAAGTCCTCAGCCGGAGATCGCCGAGATTTGAACAAAACCCAGGCTCGTCTGGAGAAGCAGGTCGCGCGGGCCGAAACGGAGATCGCCGAGTGCGAAACCAACATCAAAGCACGGGATCTCGAACTGGCCAACCCCGCACTCTACAAAGATGAATCCGCCAAGTGGAGCGCTCTGCAGATAGAGTATGACGGGTGGAAGAAGGATCTGGTGCGGCTCACCGCCCGGTGGGAAACCCTCTCAGCAGAGCTGGAAGACGTGAAACAAAAGCTGACGGCATTCGCGTAGCAACGCGTGTGGGACGGGCGAGACTAGCGGGAAGAGCGAGACACGCGCCATCAGAAGAGTTTGTTCGTCGTGTCGGTCGCGCTCTTAGCAGGATGCTCAAAAGGCCGTCCAGCAAGGCCGCAGCGAGTGAAGGTCCGAGGCGTACCCTTGGGGTACGTTGAGGATCTGAACGATGCGAAAACGCAGCTGGCGGGCTTTTTCAGCATCCTGCTAAAGAGAGGACTTGACCGTTTCTTCAAGGTAGTAATACAGCCAGCGGTTCTTCTCTTTCGTGACCAGCTCGTCCCAGACCACGCCGATCAGAAACCCCTTCTCCCACGGCTTCACCCAGACGACTTTTCCGTCGAGCTTTTCCATCTGTTCCGCGCGATCCGAATCAAGAAACGCCAACGACACGGTCACCGGCTGGGCCATTGCCAACTTCTCTTTCGTGTGCAACCCTGCGCCGACTCTATTGACGTTATCTAACACGGCCGTAATCGCTTTGGCTCCGCTCTTCGGTGAAATCAGCGCAGAACCGACCAAAGTCGCCCGAACAAATTTGCGCCGTTCGTTCGTGGCGGCTATCGATGCAGTTGATTTCAGATTCTGCCGTTTCACAAGCCTAAGTATAACCGATTAGAAATCTTTGTCCACCACTCTGTGGGGGTCCCGATTACGTGTCTTTAGGCCGGTAGTAGCGACGCCCCTTGAGCGGTTCCGGGAGATGCTCCTGCATCTTGGCCTGGAGATCGTCGTGGACATAGCGATACCCCTTCCCATACCCCAGCCCCTTCATCATCGAGGTCACGGCATTCCGTAAATGGAGCGGAACCCCGAGATTTCCATAGGCTTTTGCGTCTTCCATGGCCTCAAGAAGTCCAATATAGGAGGCATTATCTTTTTGCCTGGTCGCGAGATATGTCGTCCCCTGGGCCAAACTGATCTGCGCCTCGGGGAGACCCACAAACTGCACGGCCTGGGCGACCGCAGCCGCGACCACTAGCCCCATCGGATCGGCATTCCCCACGTCCTCGGAGGCAAAAATAACCATACGCCGGGCGATAAACTTCGGGTCCTCCCCTCCTTCCAACATACGAGCGAGCCAGTAGAGGGAGCCATCCGGATCGGAATCGCGCAGGCTCTTAATGTAGGCAGAGATGACGTTGTAATGCTCTTCACCGGATTTGTCGTACCGGATTGATTTCTTCATCAGCGCGGCTTCCAGCGCCGCTTCATCGATCAGGCGCGTGCCGTCAGGCCCAGCCGGTTGCTGTGTGACCACAAAATCCAACGCCGTCAGGAGCGCCCTCGCATCGCCGTTACCATACGCAATCAGTCGTTGCCTGGCATCGGGTGACAGGCAGGCATTCCACTTTCCTAACCCGATCGCAGGGTCCGCGAGCGCCCGGTCCAGAATATGCCCCAGTGCCTCATCTGAAAGGGGCTTCAGCACAATGACCAAGGAACGAGACAGGAGCGGTGAGATCACTTCAAATGAGGGATTTTCCGTTGTCGCGCCGACCAAGATGACCGTCCCCCGCTCGACATGCGGTAGAAAGGCATCCTGCTGCGCCTTGTTGAAGCGATGAATCTCGTCGACGAAAAGAATGGTCCGTTGACCGTTGATCGCCTGACGTTGCTCGGCTGTCTTGATGATGGCCCGCAGCTCGGGAACACCCCCTGTGACCGGCGAGAAAGGCACAAACTGCGCTTTGGTATGGCGCGCGATGAGATGCGCCAGCGTGGTCTTGCCGGAGCCTGGCGGGCCCCAGAAGATGATGGAGGAGAGTTGATCCGCCTGAATCGCCCGCCGCAACGGCCGATCCGGCGCAGTGATCTCCTCTTGCCCGACAAAGTCCGCAAACTCTCGCGGCCGCAGACGTTCGGCTAACGGAGCCTCAACGGATTTCTCTCTCTCAGGAACACCAAACAAATCGGGAGGTTGATCGTGTGAAGTCGTCATCCCAATCCTCAACAATGGCGTGAATTGTATACG
>DASVEA010000234.1:0-3678 GCA_036380815.1 Nitrospiraceae bacterium | reverse complement strand
TTGTCTTTGTCAACTATCGTCCATTAACCATCACCCATTTACCATTCACCATTTGGAGTCCCTATGCGCGTTAAGAAGCTCCTCCACACTCGGATGAGAGTAAGTGACATCCAGCAGACCATAGACTTCTACACGAAGGTTCTCGAGTTGGAAGTCCTGGAGCGGAAGGTCTCGCCGCGCGGCTCTCATCTGGCTTTTCTCAAGGTACCCAACAGCGAGGAGCTGATCGAACTCTGTAGCTTCCCGTCAAGTGGCCCAGTGACAGTGCAGGAAGACCTCGTCCACCTGGCCTTCCAAGTCGAGAACCTCGACGACACCATTGAACAACTCGGCGCCAAACAGATTCGAATTACGGACGGCCCAACTCAAACATCATCCGGCAGCCGCTTCATCTTTATCGATGCGCCGGATGGTTACGAGATCGAGCTGATCGAGCGACCTCCCGGCGTGAAGATCGTGTGATCGTTACTCCCCTCTTTTCCTGCGAATCGTCTTCATGCTACCTTCCCCGCCTGACAGCATCGGTTCAACCTCATGGAGACTGGCATGAAGAACGGTTTCTTTCGCGGACACGGCCTCGGCAACGACTACATTGTGATGGACCCCAAAGAGCTGACCTTCACGCTCACCCCATTAAGGATCCGATCTATCTGTAATCGCAACTGGGGCCTCGGCAGTGATGGGATCCTTGCGCTCGTCCCGTCAAGGAAAGCGGACTTCGGCCTGCGCATCTTCAACCCTGATGGCAGCGAAGCGGAAAAATCCGGCAACGGCCTGCGCATCTTTGCCCGCTACCTTCATGCCACCGGCAAGACTAAAAAGACGCGCTTCACCGTCGAGACCAAAGGCGGGTTGGTAACCATTGCGCTGCATGTGGACCGGCATGGGGATGCGAGCACCGTCACCGTCGAAATGGGCAAGGCTACGTTCCAGCCGGCTGCACTCCCCTGTACCCTCACGACCAACGAACTGATCGAACAGCCCATCATCGCCGCCGGCCAATCCCTCACCTTCACCGGGGTGAGTGTGGGAAATCCCCACTGTGTCGTCTTCAGACCAGCGGGAGAGTCCTGGTCGCGCGAGGATCTCTTGAAATTGGGACCGGCATTAGAGAACCATCCCCTGTTTCCGAAGCGAGCGAACGTTCAACTCGCCGTGCCGACCGGCTCAAAAGAACTCTTAATCCTGATCTGGGAGCGCGGGGCCGGTGAAACCCAGGCCTCCGGGTCGTCCTCCTGCGCCGCCGCGAGTGCCGCCGTCCGGCTCGGGCTGGTGAAGAGCCCTGTCACGGTGAAAATGCCGGGAGGCCAGCTCAACATCGAGGTCGCCGCAGACTTCAGTCTCACCATGAAGGGTCCCGTCGCGGAAGTCGCGCGGGGAATCCTGAGTCCCTCCTTTGTCCGGTCGATGCGCTAAGAGGTCTTTGGTCATCAGTCAACGGTCATGGGTCAATAGTCACTGGCCATCAGTCATTGGTAAGATAGCTGCCAAGACATCTTGGCCAGACGAACGACTATTGACTGCTGACCATTGACCGTTGACTATTGACCAATGACCAGTAACCTCGAATCCAAACTCGCTCATCTGCCAGACCAACCTGGGGTGTATCTCTTTAAAGACCAGGCCGGCGAACTATTGTACGTCGGGAAAGCTGCAGTCCTGTCTAACCGCGTGCGGTCCTACTTTCAAAAATGGACCGACCACTCCACGAAAACCACCGTCCTGGTCAGCCACATCGCAGACCTCGAAACGATCGTCACCCGCTCAGAACTCGAGGCACTCATCCTTGAAAGCAATCTGATCAAGCAGCATCGGCCCCGGTTCAATGTGGTTTTGCGAGACGACAAGCAATACCCCTACCTTCGCCTGCCGATCAAAGAGGACTTCCCGCGCCTCTCCATCGTCCGCCGCGTGCAACAAGACGGCGCGCTCTACTATGGCCCCTACACGCCGGCAGGAGCCTTGCGGGAGACATTGAAAGTCATCAAGAAAGCCTTCCCCTTGGCCACCTGCACGATCGAGATCGACGGCAAGGCGGAACGAGCCTGTATCGAATTCGAGATCAAACGGTGCATGGCGCCCTGCACCGGCAATCAATCGAAAGAGGACTACCGCCACATCGTCGAACAGGTGCGCCAGTTTCTCGAAGGGCGCGACCATGAATTGCTGGACGACTTGCGCACTCAGATGGAAATGGCGGCGGAGCATGAGAAATTCGAGGAGGCGGCGCGCTTGCGCGATCGGCTCTTCAACATCGAACGCACACTTGAGAAACAGCGCATTACCCAAACGACGACGACCGACCAAGACGTGATCGGTCTGGCGCGGCAAGGCTCGGCGGTTGATCTTCAGATCCTCTTCGTGCGCGGCGGCCTCTTGATCGGACGCAAAGACTTCTTCTGGCCCCATTCAGCAGACACCGGCGACGAGGAACTCGTTCGATCCGCCATTGAACAGTTCTACAACAAAGACGGTCAGCCGCCAAAAGAGCTGCTCATTCCCACCGACCTCGACGACGCCATGGTGATCGAGGAGTGGCTTTCAGGTAAGCGCGGGAACGCCGTCCGCGTCGTGGCGCCTGAGCGGGGCGTGAAACACCAATTGCTCCTCCTGGCGGAAGAAAACGCCGGCGCCGCAGTCGCCAATCACCTTCGAGACGAAGAAATCGGACGGCAAGCGGTTGAAGAAATTAAGCGGCTCGTACGGCTGGACATCGCACCTCGGCGCATCGAAGGATTCGACATTTCGAACACCATGGGCGACCAGTCCGTCGCGTCCATGGTCGTATGGGCAGACGGCCAGATGAAGAAAGCCGACTACCGCCGGTTCAAAATCCAAACCGTGACCGGTGCTAACGATTTTGCCAGCATGCAGGAAGTCGTCACACGCCGCTATGGAGACAGCGAGAATCTCGCACGTCCGGATCTCATCCTCATCGATGGAGGATTAGGCCAGCTTGCTGCAGCCATGGAAGGGCTGAAACAGGTCGGACATCAGGACCTGGCGATTATTGGATTGGCCAAGGCACGCGGCGAGAAAGACGAGCGGATTTTCCTGCCCGGTCGAAAAAACCCCATTGTGCTCCGCGCGAACTCCCCGGCCACTCATCTCGTGCAACGCATTCGTGACGAGGCCCATCGATTTGCCATCACCTTCCATCGCAAGCTGCGCGGCAAAGCCCTTTTGGCCTCGCAACTGGATCAAGTGATCGGCATCGGCCAGATCAAACGGGCCCGCCTGCTCAAACAATATGGCAGCCTGGCGAACATCGCTGCCGCCACGGACAACGAACTGACGGCAGCCGGCCTCGATGCCAAGACCGTCGTGGAGATGCGGAAAGCCCTCGCGAAACCTACTCCGTCGCACAGTTGAACGCGGTCATCTGCGAGGTCTGTCTGGTTCATCTGGTTGTTTTGTTTATTTCGTTGGTCTGGTTCAACCAAATAAACAAGACAAGCTGGCGGACTTTTTCAGCATTCTGCTAAGCATGACCCACAGCACCCGTCAATGCCAAGATGGGGTCAGAACTCCCTTCCTATCCTGCCAATGAGGCGTCCAAGCGAGGGCGACGAGCTTCACGGCGATGTTGGCTTTGGTGGGTTTGAGAGAGACGGTTTCGAGTTTCTCGTTGAGGGGATCAGTCGTGGCAGCCAGGGCATCGGTTTCCACCTTAAACTG
>DASVEA010000233.1:0-2551 GCA_036380815.1 Nitrospiraceae bacterium | reverse complement strand
AGGGGAAAATGGCGGGGCCGACGGGATTTGAACCCGCGACCTCCAGATTGACAATCTGGCGTCCTAACCAGCTGAACGACGGCCCCTCGAATCTCTACTTATAGCGGAGAATGTGAATGACAAGACTATATCTAGCGGTGGTCCCGTCTAAAGTTTCATGATTTCTGTTCAATGATCTGTCCTGCTCCCCTTGAGCCAGCTTTCGCCCTGGTAGGCGGAACAGGGATCGAACCTGTGACCTCTGCCTTGTAAGGGCAGCGCTCTCCCAACTGAGCTATCCGCCCGATTTCCTTAGCAACCTTGGCGGATGCTACCAACTCCATTTGCCCTTGTCAATCGAATCTCGCACTCTTCTTGCAGTTTTCGAGGGCTGCGCATTCCGCTCGGAAAAATCGCCTCTCCTCGGTTATGTATTTTGCCCCCGGCGCCGGCCTACCCGAGGAAAGTATCTGTCATGCACTCGCTTCAGGCGTCCTCGCTCAATATGCGTGTAGATCTGCGTCGTCGCAATATTCGCGTGGCCGAGCATCACCTGAACAGACCGAAGATCTGCACCACCTTCGAGTAGATGCGTCGCAAACGAATGCCGGAGCATGTGAGGCGAAATGACTTGGGTAATTCCCGCTCGCCGTGCACGGCGTCGCAGCAACTTCCAAAAGGCCTGCCTCGTTAAGGGCCCGCCCCGTCTCGAAACGAACACATACCGGGAAGCCCGTGCCTTGAGAATCCGTGGCCGCGCCTCTGTCACATACTGCTGCAGCAGCTGTCGGGCTTCCTCCCCCATCGGGACAAGACGCTGCTTCGCACCCTTGCCCTTGACCCGGAGATATCCGACTTCAAGATTCGCCTGCGCGAGTTCAGCCATCACCAATTCCGATACGCGAAGCCCCGTGGCATACAGCAGTTCTACCATCGCGCGATCACGCAGGTCTTCAGGGGTCGGGATTCCCCCCAGCTCCAACAATGCGATGACATCGTGCTGCGATAGCGTTTTGGGCAGTCGAACACCTCGAGATATCGGGGCCAGACCAATGGTAGGATTCTCTCCGATCATCCGCTCCTGTGTCAGAAACCGGAGCCATCCACGAATAGCCGAAAGGCAGCGTATAGAGGAGGCGCGAGACAACCTTGCCTCGTGCATGGAACGGAGAAATCCCGTCAACGTTTCCGGCTTAAGAGGCCCGAGCAGCACGACACCGGTCCGATGCAAGTAGGAGTGGAATTTATTCAAGTCACGGCGGTACGCTTCGATCGTATTGACGGAGAGACCACCCTCCACCCGGAGATGGCTTAAATATCGTTCGGCCAGCGGGGGTAGCATCATCCGTGAGATGATAGCCAATCGCTCGGATGAACACAACGAAGGCTAGCCCGCATTATTCATGACGGTTCGTCGCGAAATCGCGCAGTCGCCACGCGAGACAGGCGCGCGGAGCCGTGAGGAAGGGAGGCATACTTGAAACAGTATGTTGACCGACTGAGCGACGAGCCCGCCTGCCTGGACGCCAGGCCACCGCGTCCAGGCTTGTCGAAGCGGCGAATCCGCGATTGCAGCAGAAGCGCTCATGAGTAATGCGGGCTCGGGGGGTTTACCTTGACACCCCATAGGGTTTCCGATAGTACTCACGTGCGCATGACATAGTCGTCAGACCGCCAGGAGCTCATGGCCCGCCCGTTGATATCTCTGCCTTCATATCGCACGTACGTCCTTTCTATATGCTGGTGCTATGCGCTGACACTGGCCTGGAGCATGCTCTGGCCGGTCACCGGGATCGAGTTCAATTCCCCCGTCTATGCAGCAACAGGACCCGCTAGCCCGGCGAACCATCCCGCACTGAAGCAGGCAAAGCGCCTGATCGACGCAGGTCAGGCTGAAGAAGCCATCACCACACTCCGTCGTTTTCTGGCCACCTCTCCAAAGCCCGAGCTGCTCGATGACACCTATCTACTCCTCGGTGCAGCCCTGTACGGTGCAAAACAATATGGGGACGCCTTAAAATACTTGCAGCAACTCCAGACCGAGTTCCCCGACTCAGAGGTGACGGATCGTGGCAAGCTGATGCAGGCCCGAGTCCATGCGGCGATGGGCAACCTCGACCTTGCCCTGCCGATCTTGACGGGCCTGCGCAATTTTTCAAAAGATGACGGCACGAAACGCGAAGCCCTGCAACTGAGCGGTGACTTCTACGCGCAAAAAAAGGACGCGACTCGTGCCATTCAGGCGTGGCTCGATGAAGTGGCCTTGGGGACCGAAGACCAAGCGGAAGACGTGCGGACCCGCATTCGCGAGCTGGCCAGTGAAACGTCCGACAAGAAAGCCCTCGAGCAAATCCGGAGTACCTTTCCACGCAGCTTTCCCGGCGATCTCGCGTCCCTCCGACTCATCGAGATCTACGTCGGCCGTGGAGAAGAACACCAGGCCATCCGGCAAATCCAGCAATTTCTCGTGAATTTCCCGACCCATCCGCAGGCAGCGAAAACCTCGGAACTCCTCGCCACACTCCAAGCCAAACTAAAATCCAACCAGTTTTTCATCGCCGCGGTCCTGCCG
>DASVEA010000232.1:0-5687 GCA_036380815.1 Nitrospiraceae bacterium | reverse complement strand
GCCGGGACGGGTGGGGGTGAGGAGCCGGCGCAGGGCCTCGTCGCTCATCGTTTCGACCTGCTGCCCTTCGATCACGGGAGCGTATCCGACTGGCTCGGTACGGGACTCTTTCGGCGCCAGCCCGATCCGGCGGGCGATGGCCAGGGCCGTGAACGGATGGTCGCCGGTAATCATGATGGTGCGGACACCGGCTTGGCGGCAGCGCGCGATGGCCTCCGGCACTTCGTGGCGCGGGGGATCTATCATCGCCACGAGGCCGAGGAAGGTGAGGTTCTGTTCCACCTGATCGATGTCCAGTTTCTCGATGCCCTGCTCGATTTCACGCATGGCTACAGCCAGAACCCGATAGGCCTGGTGCGCGAAGGTACGGCTTTGCGCCATGATGCGCTGGCGGTCTTCCTGACTCATCGGCGAGCGAGCAGCCTGGTGGAGCATCTGATTGCAGAGGGGCACGAGCGATTCCGGCGCTCCCTTCACGAATGCCACGAGCCGGCCCTCACGCCAATGGAGGGTGGACATGCGCTTCCGGTCCGCGTCGAACGGTAGTTCACCCATCCGGGGCAACGGTTCTTGCTGGAGGAGTTCGTGATCCAGTGCGAACTCGACCAGGGCCACTTCGGTTGGATCGCCCGTGATGGTGGGGCGGCCATCGGTCCGCCGCAGGCGCTTGGCATTGTGGCAGTGGATGATCGCATCGAAGAGCGGCGCATACTCCTCAGCCTCGATCGCGCTGGTCACGCGTCCGGCGATCACCAAACAGCTCTCCTGCACCTCGACTTCGAGATGGTCCATATAGAAACGAACCACGCGCATCCGGTTTTCGGTCAGCGTCCCCGTCTTATCTGTGCAGATGACGGTGGTGCAACCCAAGGTTTCAACGGACGTCAGTTGCTTGATGAGCGCGTGGCGTTTGGCCATGCGCTGGCTGCCCAACGCCAAGGCCAACGTCACAGTGGGGAGCAGTCCTTCCGGTACGTTCGCCACGATGATGCCGATCCCGAAGATCGCACTGATCCAGAAGCCCAAGCCCATGGAGACGCCGATGACGAAAAAGACCCCGCCCATGGCGACCGACAGCATTGCGACCAGATGGGTGACCTTCGCGATCTCTTTCTGCAGAGGGCTGAGGCCTGTCTCCACGCTCGTGGAGAGGCGGGCGATCTTGCCGAATTCCGTCTGCATGCCGGTGGCGAACACGACCGCCCGACCTCTGCCGGAGAGCACGGGTGTGCCGGCGAATACGAGATTGGGAATGTCCTGGAGATGTCCATCGATGACCGGCTCCGCTGTCCGCCGCTTCGGTTGGGATTCGCCTGTGAGAGAGGAGAGGTCGACACGCATTTCGGCTGCTTCGATGAGCCGGGCGTCGGCAGGGATCTGCTCTCCCTCCTCGATCACGAGCACGTCACCCGGCACGATCTCGCTCCGCGACACGTCATGCGGTTGGTTGCTTCGCAGCACCCATGCCCTGGCTGGGAGGAGACGATGGAGGGCATGCACCGCGCGCTCCGCTTTATATTCCTGAAAGAAGGCAAAGACGGCGTTGACGACGATCACACCGAGGATCGCCCAGCCGAGCGTGGCCATACCTTCGCCGGGCTTCATAAATTCTGCCGTGAAAGCCAGGGCAACGGCGATCCAGAGCAAAATGGCCAGGAAGTGGGTGAACTGGCGGAGGAACCCTCGAATCAATGAATAGTGGCTCGGTTCCTCTAGAACATTGGGGCCATACCGGCTGAGCCGCTGCAGTGCCTCTTCAGGCGACAAGCCGCCTTCCCCGGTTCCCAGGTGTTTGAAGATTTCATCAACCGTCAGTTGGTGGAGATGTGGTTCGTCGATGTCAGGCACGCCAGCCTCGCACGATCAGGACGGAGCAAGGGGCGTGTCTCAGGAGACTCTCCGAGACGCTGCCGAGATGGAGCCGCTCGCTCTTGGTCAACTCGCGAGACCCGATCACCAGGAGGTCGGCATGATCCGCCTCCACGTGTTTGACGATAGTGTCGATGACGTGGTCCATCTGCACGTCCGTGTCGACGGCGTAGCCTTCTTTCAGGAATTCATCCCGCAATGATGTGACCAGTCGCGTGGCGCGTTCGACGACCGGTCGCTCCAACTCTGCGACTTGGGCTTTGGACAAGTATCGAATGGCCAAGTCGGTCACCGGTCTTTCGGCCGAGGAGAGGATGGTGGTCGTGGCGGATTCCGGAAGAATGCGGGATCGAAGAAATCGAGCGGCGGCTCGGGACTGCTTCGAGTCATCGACCGCGAGAGTCACACGCGTCAGTTGCGGGAGCGGCTGTTTCACGACGAGGACGGAGCAGGGAGCGATCGACGCGATCTGTCGAGAGATGCTTCCCATCAAGAATCCTCGAATGTCGCTCAATCCACGGGATCCGATGAGGATGAGATCGGCCTTCATCCTCCCGGCCTGTCGGACGATCGTCCGGGCGAGGGGGCCATGGGCTAAGACCTGGTGGAGCGTAGTGCGGGGGCCGGTCGTGGCCTGTCCGAGGGCGACCCGAGCTGAGCGCTCTGCCTCGCGGAGGAGGATTCCACCGGCCTTTTCCATGGCGGCCAGGGCGCGTTTCTCTGCCACGGGATTCCTGCCTCTGCCCGCTCGAAGGGCCGATGGATCGACCACATGGAGAAGTGTCACATCCTCCGGCTTACGGTCGGCGAGCGCTTCGAGTGCTTGTACCCCCCACCGCGAGCATTCAGACCCATCTACGGCACAAAGAATTCGCATGACAGGCTCCCTTCCTCAATGACGCCAACAACGCACAGGCCATTCTTGCCCGCATAATTCACGAAGACTTCTACTGCAACCGCCGATATAAAAATCAGAACTCATTGCGGTATTTTTTCTTCGCGCCAAGATCATACAAAGGGCGCTCGACCTCGCAAGCGCGGTGGCGACGCACCTGGACGCGAGCGGGCTCGTCGCTCAGTCGGTCAACATACTGTTTCAAGTATGCTTCTCTCCTTCACGGCTCCGCGCGCCCGTCTCGCCTGGCGTGTTGGCGGTTTCGTCACGAACTCTCGTGAATAATGCGGGCTAGGTATCAGTTCTGCATTGTATGTGCCTATGACGCACGGAAATAAGGAAGGAGAATCAGCCCTGTTTCAAGGGGTTGCGAAGAGAAATGGTACTCCGGTTCCAATGGAAGGTGCGGCGTTTTGCAGCAGAGAGGAAAGCACTACTGTGGTGATTGGCGTCAGTCGCTCAGGCTAGAAGGCTGTCTTGTTCATTTGGTCTGTTCGGTCTGTCTTGTTTGTTTGGTTGAACCAGACAGACCAGATAGATCAGATGAACCAGATCAACGCTCACTCGTTTCGCTTGGCATTCTTTAGAGGAGGGGATACATGCCGACAAAGAAGACAAAGAAAAAGGCCAGAACACATACGAAGAAAGAGTTTGGCGCGATGATGGTCAAGCAGGTTATGCAGAAAATGGTGCAGTCTGCTCATCTCAAGACCAATGGCGACGTCATCGAATCGCTTATGATCGAGGGGTTCGGGGCCGTGCCGGTGGTGGACGCCAAAGATAAGCTCCTGGGCATCGTCAGCGAACATGATCTGCTGGCCGCCATGGATGATGGGCACAAGCTTGGCGCCATCGCCGCCGGTGATATCATGACGTATAACCCCTACTCGGTCCGCCCGGAAACGACGCTTCCGACTCTGATTCATGTGTTCAGAGCCAGCGATTTGATTCGCGTACCTGTGGTGGACGCCAAAGACAAGCTCGTGGGCATCATTGCCAGGCGGGATGTTTTACGTGCCTACCTGGCGGCCGGACGTGCAGGATGCTGAAAAAGTCCGCCAGCGGCGTTCTCAGCTCGCAAGAATCCTCAACGTACCCCGAGGGTACGCTTCCGGTTCTTGCTCCGCCTGCGGCCTTGCTGGACGGCCTTTTTGAGCATCCTGCTTGATAGAGGATAAAAAAGGAGAGGCTATGAGACAAACAGAGTTCCTTGCGACGGCCTGCGATCCGAAGACCTTGACCGTGGGGCAATTGATGCAGGACGCGGTCTTTACCTGTGGCTCCAGGACCGATGCCTTGACCATCAGCCGGCTGATGACCCAACGAAACTTCGGCAGCCTGCCGGTGTTGGAAGAGGACCGGACCTTGGTTGGTCTGATAAGCGAGTATGATCTGCTTCAGGCGATGATCGAGGGCAGAGATCTGCGGAAGGTGATGGCCGTCGAAATGATGACGACCCATCCGGTGACTGCCACGGAAAATATGAAGCTGGAGGAGGTCGCGAATCTGTTCCAGGATCGCTACATCACGAGGGTGCCTGTCGTTCGAAACGGGAAGCTCGTCGGTATCCTGGCGCGGCGAGATCTATTGTTTGGGTATATGAAAGCATCGCAGTATTGGTCTTAGCAGGATGCTCAAAATGACATCCCAGCAAGGCCGCAGGGAGCGGGACGACTGAGGCGTACCCTTGCGGTACGTCGCAGGGAGGCACGCGACTGAGAACGCCGCTGGGGGTCATTTTCAGCATCCTGCGGGATAGTGAACTGTTTGTCGCGGAAAGATTGATCGAGTGAGTGTTAGGAAGTGAACCAGACGAAGCGAGTGTGATCCCACTCGGGTCCTATCTGCACACGGTGTTCAAAAACCTCGCTCCAACGCAAGACCCGAACAGTCGATTTTCCCAGGGCTTTGACGTATCCTTCCGCCTGTTCCAAAAACAAATGATTCTGGCACCATCTGAAGAAGTCTAAACTACTAAATAGGTTCTATTATGGATGCAGGTTTTTGGCATCAAAGGTGGGAGAACAATGAAATTGCTTTCCACGAAAGCAAGGCAAACCCACTACTGGTCAAACATTTCAACGAGCTGTCTTTAGCAAAAGGCAGGCGTATCTTTGTACCATTGTGCGGCAAAACTCTTGATATTCCTTGGCTGCTATCCAAGGGCTATCGTGTCGCTGCAGCTGAATTGAGTCAAATAGCCATTGAGCAATTATTCATGGAATTTGGAGTGCAACCAGAAACATCACCAGTTGGCGAAGTGGAGCAGTGGAGCGCAAACAATCTCGACATATTTGTTGGCGATATACTTGCTTTGTCCAGAAAGGTACTTGGTCCAGTTGATGGAATATATGACAGGGCTGCGTTAGTGGCCTTCCCCGAAGAAATGCGCAAGCGATATACAGCCCACCTCACGGAAATTACAGGTAAGGCGCCGCAGTTGCTCATTTGCTATGACTACGATCAAAGCTTGATGGAAGGTCCTCCCTTTTCAGTTAGTAACGACGAAGTCAAGCGACATTACGCAGTGAATTATGATGTGACCCTCATTGCGTGCACAGATGTCTCTGGTGGATTGAAGGGTAAATGTCCTGCCAAAGAGAATGTTTGGCTGCTAAACAATAAGTAAGACGCGTACATTTCAAGCACTCTAGTCAGACCGAACTAGTCCAACCAGCGTCAAAACCCTGACCAGAGCGGATGCTAGCCAACAACAGTAGTTATCGGCCCCATTGCTGGCAGGTCTTCGGGCTTGCGAGCGTGTCGGCGTATGCCGCGTTCCTACTCTCCACTGCTTCCCAGCTCTCAAGAAAGAGCCAGTGCGTGTGTGGATTCGTTTGATCACAGCGTCGAGGGGTGTGCGCCAGGGGGAGGCGCACACTAGGAGACGCGCTTGAACAGACGACGCGGTCTTCGACTGAAA
>DASVEA010000231.1:0-5366 GCA_036380815.1 Nitrospiraceae bacterium | reverse complement strand
GTAAAGAAATTCTCAGCATCTACGATGCCGAAGACCTTACCATCTTCGCGTTCGATTCGGAAAAGAAAGAGATTTTCTCCAAAATCCCTCACATCGACAGCGTCGAGGAAATCCGCATTCCCATCACCGAACAAAGCCTGGCTGGGTTCTGCGCAAAGTATCTCCGCCCAGTGAGCATTGCCGACGCCTATAACATCGCCGAGCTGCAAGGCGTCCATCCCTCACTCCTCCATGACTCCTCCTACGACAAGCGGACCGGATTCAAGACGAAACAGGTCCTGACCTACCCGATCGTGGCGGACAACAAGTATTTGATGGGCGTCTTCCAACTCCTCAACAAAAAGAGCGGCGCACGATTCACCAGAAAAGACGAAGAATCCGTCGCGGAGATTGCAAAGGCACTCGGCATCGCCTTCTTCAATCTCGGCAAGATCTCGAAGAAAAACCCAACCAAGTTCGATCGCCTGGTCACAAACAACCGCATTACTCAGAACGAATTGGATCAGGCGATTGCCGAATCCCGGAAAGGCGTGTCAGACTTCGAGAGCATCCTGATTGAAAAGTACAAGGTACCGAAACTCGAGATCGGCAAGTCCCTCGCCCAGTTCCACAAATGCCCCTACATCGAGTACAGCGATCGAACGATTATCGATGTCGAACTCCTGAAAAACCTGAACGTCGACTACCTCAAGAAAAACCACTGGATGCCACTCAAGCGGGACCGGACCGCCATTGAAATCTTGACGGACGACCCGGGCGATCTCGACCGCGTGGCGGATATTAAGCGGACGTTCCCCGGTCTTAACATTCGCTTCGCGATCAGCCTCCGTCGTGATATCGCCCAGTTCCTCGGCTCCGCCATAGGACAGGGACAGGGAGATACCGGCAGTACGCGAAAGTTGGACGAAAATGTTTCCGACATTCTCGGCGAACTCGTCAACGAAGCCCAAGAAGCGGCGGCGGAGGATGCCGGAGGGGGGCTCGACGAAAACGACAATGCCATCGTGCGACTGGCCAATCAGATCATCGCCGATGCCTATCGACAAGGCGCCTCCGATATTCACGTCGAACCCTATGGCGACAAGCGTGAGACCCTTGTCCGCTTCCGGGTCGACGGAGACTGCTTCGAGTACATGAAGATCCCGCAGAGCTATCGGCGCGCCATCGTGTCGCGTCTGAAGATTATGGCCAGCCTTGACATCGCAGAACGGCGCAAGCCCCAGGACGGGAAGATCAAATTTAAACTGTCGGAGAGCAAGGAAATCGAGTTGCGCGTCGCGACGATTCCGACCGCTGGATATAACGAAGACGTGGTCATGCGTCTGCTCGCGGCCAGCGAGCCTTTGCCTCTCGACAAGATGGGGTTCTCGGACCGGAATCTCGGCGCGATCAAGGTGATCGCCTCAAAACCCTACGGCATCATTCTCTGCGTCGGACCTACCGGCTCAGGAAAAACCACGACCCTGCACTCCGTCCTCGGCTTCATCAACACGCCCGACATTAAGATCTGGACGGCGGAGGACCCCGTCGAAATCACACAATATGGGCTCCGGCAGGTTCAAGTTCTCCCAAAGATCAACTTCACATTTGCCGCTGCCATGCGCGCGTTTCTTCGGGCCGACCCAGACGTGATCATGGTCGGAGAAATGCGAGATAAAGAAACGGCTGAAATCGGCATTGAAGCCTCATTGACCGGACACCTCGTCCTGAGTACCCTCCATACTAACAGCGCGGTTGAAACCGTCACTCGACTTCTCGATATGGGCTGCGATTCGTTTAGTTTTGCCGATGCGATGTTGGGAGTCCTCGCCCAGCGCCTCACTCGCCGAATTTGCAAGGACTGTACGGAGCAGTATGTCGGGACACCGGCAGAATACGAGGAAATCCGTCAGGGCTATGGACCTGAATATTGGGACAAGCTCGGCATCCCACAAGACAACACCTTCCGCCTATCTCGCGGGAAGGGATGTGAAACCTGCAAGCGCACCGGCTTTAAGGGACGCGTGGCCCTGCACGAGTTGCTTCTGGGATCAGATAAACTCAAACGCATGGTTCAGACGAAGGCGAGAACTGAAGAAATGCTAAAGGCTGCCATTGAAGAGGGTATGACCACCCTCATGCAGGATGGCGTTCAGAAGGCCCTGCTGGGCCACACCACGTTCAAAGAAGTCAAGGCAGTGGCCATCAAGTGACGCTCCCCGTGCTCCTGCGTGGGGCATCCTAATAGGAATGCGGAACTCGCCGTAGCCCGTACTTCTCCTTCGCTAAAGCTTCGAAGGGTTCTCCACGCCATTCATCCCCGCTCTTCCTGGCGGGGCATTTTGGCGAAGGAGAGTAATCTGACTCACTAGTCCGCCATTCCTTTTACACCTCTGCTAGAATCCTTCATTCCGGCTTAGCGTTGGCTACAAGAATACGTCACGCGTACTGCCGCACCAATCAATCTCCCCCAAGTTGACACTCAGAATCCTCCGGAGGCAGCTCAGCCCACCTCATCAAGAGAGGCACGATGCACAGGTGAAAATGGTGACAAATGGACGGGAGGCTACGCGGCAGTCGTTGAAACGATAGCCACGTACTTTTTTAGGCGATTCTGTGCAGCAGGGGATAATTCCGTGAAAGCCAGGCCAAAGAATTGATCCTTCGCCCACTTCACGGTGGCGACGGCAATATCGGCAGGCTTGAATTGCTTGGGAAGACGTAGGCTCAACGTGACTTCGTCCCCTGGCCTGATCTCAGCCTCCGTGCTGACTCGGGCGCCGCGTATCGAAAGATCGTAGACCACGCCCAAGTCGATACCAGGGCTCCTCAACCAACGACGAGACTGGCAATGAGACAGGGCGCAGACAAACGGAGCAGAGATGCGGACCCGAGGATGCTGGCGAAACCTATTCAAGACAGAGGGTCGACGTGAGATCTGTTCCATATCGCGTCCCTACCATGTTTCTACCGTACATCAGGACGCTCTATTCACAAATATAATTCCTCAATCGCACCAACTGGGCTCAACTCATTCACACCGACGCTGCATATACGCACCCGCACAGACGGCATGTCCAAATTCACCCAACCGGAAAATTCCTCAATTGCCCTCGGCTCATTGCCCATGACTCGATCAGCGTTGGTTGTATTGTTACGAACGTTGAGACACTACTGATATACCCTATTTGACTCTCGCCCTGGCCCATGTTATTGTGCGCTATCGTCAGAGCCAGTAGTATTGCTCGCGCGGCCCCATCTCATAGCATAGTCTCAGCGCGGTTGATTCTTTAGGACGTGCGGCTCATACGTTCCATCATGTTCTGTGCGTGGATGCCAGGCAGAAAGATGGACGGAACGATTTCAGCATTTCTATCCGACCCCCTCATCTCCAGCGAGCGGTTTTCCACGGTGGAGATGCACGGTTCTGTGTACAAAGGAGCACTTATGAAGCTATCCACTGGGTGGCGAGCCGACAAGACGAGAAAGAACCGGGCACGGGCGACGCGGAAACCAAAAATCCGATGGGAGGTGCTCGGCCTTCCACGTCCTCTCGATACCAGTCTGACGACCTCAATGGAGGACATTCGCCTACAAGTGTCGAACATGGCAAGCCGCGGGTTCGGCCAGGGTACTCGATCCCGCACGGCTGAACGAGAAGCAAAGACCACCAGCCATGCTCCTGATTCAAGCAGCAAGAGACGTCGCGGAGCGACGGAATCGTCGCAATCATAACAGGGACAGGATCAGGTACGGCAGGCGATTGGTAACTCAATACGAGTCGCCAGGCAAAGGAGGGCACCATCGGACGAGCAGGAAAAACGACCATCGCAAAACGAGACCGCGAGAAAGCGAAGCAAATTCAGCGGCGAGAGAAAGACGCCCGTCGAGAACAACGCAAGACCGAGAAACCCGCTCGCCCGCTGAACAAAGAGGGAGAGGATCCAGATTTGGCCGGGCTCCAGTGGGGGCCACAAGAGCCACTGTATTAGGGATACCGTGATCGCGATCCCCGCGCAATCACATTTCTCCCATCCTACGCCGCCTTCACAAAGCGATCAGTGGCCAACACTGCTTGCAGTTGTTGGGTGATCACACGGCGATACTCGCCCTTCTGCTTCACCATTAGCACCACGCCATCCTCATCTGTCAGAACCAGCAAATCGTCCTCAATTGCAAGTGTCCGGTCGGGATCTCCGACATTAATACGATACTGCGTCCGGCTATCCGGATTGCGGCGAGGGCCCACGACCAATTCCGTCAGTCCGTCGACGATCCCTTCGCGTCCGTCCTCGCGAAACCTGACCTTCGTGCCGTCAGGAATTCTCACCCATCTCTTCACGGTGTGCAGCCCATCAGCCTTTGGGTTTGTCATGATGATGCTCCTCTGATCGCTCACAACTCTTTACCTGTCAGTAGATACGCGCGCTGCCCTTTCCCTAGCCGTTAGACTCTGTCCTAAGAAACCTTGCCCCCCTCCGGTATGACGGGTAACTCGGCTGATGCCGGCGTCGGTCCTCGCCTGTTCCACCCACCGGTGACGGTCACCTCTGGAACGCTCAGCCCCCCCCCTCGAATGTGGACGATCACTGGGGCAGGGACTTCCTTCTGCCAACGGCACAGCATGCCCCAACAACGTTTCGATTGCGTGCAGCTGATCACGTTCCTCGGAAGTCACGAAACTGGTGGCTCGCCCGGTCATCTTCATCCGAGCTGTCCGTCCAATACGATGAATATAGTCCTCCGGACAATTCGGCAAATCGTAATTCACCACGTGGCCGATATTTGCCACGTCAATCCCGCGTGCGGCGATATCCGTCGCGACGAGAATTCTGACCCGTCCTCGTTTAAATCCGTCGAGAGCACGGAGGCGCTGGGGCAGACTTCGGTCTCCGTGGATAACCGCGACGCGGTGACCGGCCTGTTCAATCGTCTGACCGAGTCGATCGACCCGATTCTTTGTCCGAGCGAATACGAGGACGGTCCCTCGTTCCGCCCCCAACAACGACACCAACAGATTCGGCTTCTCATGGGAGGTTGTATGATGCACGGCCTGGGTCACGCCTGCAGCCGTCGTCGAGGGAGGCGTCACCATCACATGAACGGCACCGTTCAGGCTCGCTTGAACCAAGCGGGTGACATCCGTCGGAATTGTGGCGGAAAAGAGTAAGGTCTGTCGTTCCACCGGCAACGCGTCAAGAATCTGATTGATCTGTGGTGCAAATCCCATATCGAGCATACGGTCGGCTTCATCGAGTACCAGAATTTTAATCGGGGCCAAATTGATCGTCCCGTTCCACATATGGTCCAGTAAACGCCCCGGTGTGGCAACAAGGATATCGGGCCGCTGGCGCAATCCTCTGATCTGCGCCTGCATATCGCTCCCT
>DASVEA010000230.1:0-16900 GCA_036380815.1 Nitrospiraceae bacterium | reverse complement strand
GAGATCATACTCCCGTCCCTGCTCCAAGAAGGCTTGCAGCGTATCGATCGCCGCATCGGTATCGCCATGGTCATGGCGCCGGGCATTGATCAAGTGAACGAGATCTCTTGTGAGAGGGTCAGGACGAGACCAACTCAACATATCGACAGACTCCTACCGCACAGTTGTGTATCACTGCGCTCCATGTTGCCAAACTTTTCTTGCGGTAGCAAGCGCTCCAACAGTTTATCACCACAGGGTCCGGGCCACCGATCGGATGACATCATGCTCACGCTCCAATCACCTTCACCAACACGCGTTTTCGTCTCAGCCCGTCAAACTCCCCGTAGAAAATTTGTTCCCAAGGGCCGAAGTCCAACCGGCCTTCGGTAATCGCGACGACAACTTCTCGTCCCATCAGTTGACGCTTGATGTGAGCGTCGCCGTTATCTTCTCCCGTCTCGTTGTGCTTATAGGCCGCGCCCTGAGGAACGAGCATGTCTAAGAATCGGTCATAGTCCTTGAGTAAACCTGGTTCGTCGTCATTAATATAGACGCTGGCCGTGATATGCATGGCATTGACCAGCACGAGCCCCTCTTGGACGCCGCTTTTCTTGACCGCCGCCGCTACCTGACGTGTGATATTGAGATAGGCGCGCCGCGTCTTCGTCTCGAACCAGAGCTCTTCGCGATAGGATTTCATGGTCGCCGTTCAGTGGGCGCTCATTCTGCCGAACTGGACGCTCAAGATGCAAGCCGCACGATCTCTCCCGCGCCATCGATCAATCAGGCTGCTGCCGGTATATAATGGCGCTATGTCCGTCAAGAAGACGCCCACGTCCTCACGCCCGCCCCGATCTCCACGACTTCGACTTTCAGCCCATGCCAATATCGTCCTCCGTGGGCGCTATCTGGCCAAGAACCGTGCGGGAACGATCATCGAGACGCCGGCGCAACTATTCTGGCGCGTCGCGACCGACATCGCACAAGCTGAACGACTCTATCCTATCGCCGGCCGGCTGCCCAACGCAGCTCAACGCTGGTACGACTGCATGGGCCGCCTCGATTTTCTTCCCAATTCTCCCACACTCATGAATGCCGGGCGACGCCTCCAGCAACTCTCCGCCTGTTTCGTCCTCCCGGTCGAAGACTCTCTAGCCTCCATTTATGACAGTTTGAAATATCAGGCTGTCATCCATCAATCGGGCGGCGGCACGGGATTCTCGTTTAGTCACGTACGCCCTCGCAACGACCGGGTCGCATCGTCAAGCGGCGTGGCATCCGGACCCATTTCCTTCATGCGCCTCTTCAACCTCTCGACAGACGTCATCAAACAAGGCGGAACCAGGCGCGGCGCGAATATGGGCATTCTCCGTATCGACCACCCGGACATCCTCGACTTCATCGCACTCAAACAGACGCCAACCGAGATGACAAATTTTAATCTGTCGGTCGGCATCACCGATTCCTTCATGCAGGCCCTCACACGCCACCGCACCTATGCCCTGATCAATCCCCATACCAATAAACCGACAAGGCGGCTCCCGGCACAGCTCATCTTCGATCGGCTCGTCGAAGCGGCTTGGGGAAGCGGCGAGCCAGGCCTGGTGTTTCTAGACACGATTAATCGGTCCAATCCCACCCCTCGCCTTGGTACCATCGAGTCGACCAATCCCTGCGGTGAACAACCGCTTCTGGCCTATGAATCCTGTACCCTCGGCTCCATCAACGTTGCCAACTTCGTCGCGCGACCGGATGCACGTCCCACCATTGACTTCGTCCGATTGGCCGAAACCATTTCTCTCGCCGTACGCTTCCTCGACAATGTGCTCGATCGCAACCGCTTCCCGCTTCCTCACATCGACCGCATGACAAAACACACGAGGAAGATTGGGCTGGGCATCATGGGCTTCGCCGATCTACTGATCGCCCTCAATATCCCCTACAACTCCGAAGCCGCACTCCACACAGCTACTACTCTGATGGAATTCTTTCGATCTCGTGCCCACCTCGCGTCGACAGGACTGGCCGCCGAACGTGGCGTCTTTCCTGCCTATCGAGGCAGCCGGCTCCAAACACTTCACCAGCGGCATCGAAACGCGACCGTGACCACCATTGCTCCGACTGGCAGCATCAGCCTCATCGCCAACTGCTCGCCAGGCATTGAACCGTTATACGGCGTGCAGGAAGTCCGCCGCGTCATGGATGGCGTCGTGCTCACCTCGCTTCATCCTGCCTTCGTCCGTCGCGCGCGCACACTCGGTCTCGATCTCGCCGCACTCCGGCCCGATCTGGCGGCGCATCCTTCCATTCAACATTTGGTCCACCTCCCCGAAGAGCTACGCCGACTGTTCGTTACGGCGCATGATGTCTCACCCGAGCATCATGTGCGTATGCAAGCCGTGTTTCAGCGATATAGCGACAGCGGAGTCTCGAAAACCATCAATTTACCGGCCACGGCGACCAAAACCGAGGTGGCCGCAGCCTTTCTGCTCGCATACCAACTCGGATGCAAAGGCCTCACCGTCTTTCGTACGGGCAGCCGGGAGCGACAAGTCTTTTCCTGCAGCCCCGTTCATCCCTGTTGAAACTCGCCGCTCATACGCGTAATTCCTCAACAAAATTGACACTACTCGGTGATAGTGATAGGTATTTTCACAGACTATCCCACATGGGATCGAATCGCTCAGTATGGAGGTGCTCGATGGCTGCGCTCGTTGGGAACCTGACATCGGTCTGGAATCCATGTGATTGGACTCTCCATTTCGCCCGCCAACCAGAACCGGATTTGGAATTCACGGAAGAGGAACTCGATCAAACGATCACCACGAAAGCAAGGGGCCCGGTGACCCCCCGCAAGAAACCCGGTGGGGGAAGCCCGATCCTCTGGATACTTCTCCTGGCTCTTGTCGGCGGCATTGCCTATGTTTCGATGGAACCGGAAATGTTGACAGAATGGCTGAGCCCCTACCTGGGTGAGAGCACCCCACCACCAATGGCCATGAAACCGAAACCGTTGGCCCCGGCGCCCGTAGCGCCAACGACACCCACGCCACAAGCCGCTCCCACCCCGAGTAACGAGGCCGCAACCCCATTGGCTCCAGCAACCTCTCCCGCTACTGCCGTCGCCCCTGCGGCCCCAGCAGTCGTTCCACCACCCCAAACGGCATCGAGACCCTCTGCACCAGTCGTACCGCCTCTCGACCCGATGTTCAGCGAAGGACAGAAAGTGACCATCACGGTAGACGAAATGGCTCCCGGCGGAAGTATTCTGTTATTCGCAGATTCATCGAGCAGCAAGCCTGGGCCAGTCGTTCGACCAGGGGTTTCACTGACCGTCATGGACGGTGATCTACAGCCCGGCGGCTGGATATATTTGGTGCGAACCGACGAAGGTGCCAAGGGTTGGGTATCGGAGAAACGTCTTCGCTTGAAGTTCTGACCCTCCCATTTTCGCTCACACGAGTGGCCTGCTGAGCAGACACATTCTCGCCTATTAGCCCGCATTATTCATGACGGTTCGTCGCGAAATCGCTGAGACGTGTCGCGAGACCAGCGCGCGGAGCCGTGAGGACCCGATGCGTACTCGTGCAGTACGATGAGGGTCCGAGGGGCGAGCCCGCTGGCCGAACGCTCGTCGTAGCAGCGGATCGGCGATTGCAGCAGAAGCGCTCATGAATAATGCGGGCTAGGCGATCTCCCTGTGCTATAATCCGCCCGTTTTATATCCCGTGACCAAACCCACAGTATCGAGACGATTCCATGTCCACCCTCACAGCGATTATCTTTGACTTTGATGGCGTGATCGCGGACACCGAGCCCCTCCATTTCGCTGGGTTTCGTCGGACTCTGGCTGAAATCGGCATTACCCTGACTGAATCCGACTACTACGCTAAATACTTGGGGTACGACGATCGGGGCTGCTTTATCGCGGCACTCACCGCGCACCAACATCCCACTGACCCGTCCGCCCTCGCACAACTGATGCAACGAAAAGCCCATGCTTATCTGGAATCGGTGAAGGATCATCTGGTTATTTTCCCCGGGGTGCGCGAGTTCGTGCGTGAGGCCGCCGCCGCCTACCCCTTGGCCATCGCGTCCGGCGCCCTCCGCCATGAAATCGAGGTGATCCTTGAACAGGCAGGGCTCCAAAAGGAATTTCTTCACATCACCAGCGCAGAAGATGTGACCAGAGGAAAGCCCGATCCGCAACCCTTTCTCCAAGCCCTCAACGGGTTGAATCGACAACGCCGAGAGCAGACCATCACCGCCGGATCCTGCTTGGTGATTGAAGATTCGATCCCAGGCATCCTCGGCGCAAAAACCGCCGGGATGAAAGTCCTTGCCGTGGCGAACACACACACGATCCAAGATCTGCATGAAGCCCATGCGGTCGTCCAGAGTCTTTCACAGATTCGCCTCAGCGAACTCCGCGAACGCTTGTGGCCGGTCGCATAAGAACCGAGTGGTATGAGAATCTGCTCTCTGCTTCCCAGTGCGACCGAAGTGATTGCCTTGCTGGGCTTGCGCGATGAGTTGGTCGGGATCAGTCATGAATGCGACTACCCGCCGTCGGTCAGAGGCGTCCCTATCATGGTGGAACCGTTGATCATTCCTCATGAACTGACCAGCGCCGACATTGACAGACAAGTAAGACAGCTTGTGGCGTCAGGACAACGACTCTATCGCCTGAAAGACCATCTACTGCGGCAGGCGCAACCAGATCTGATCTTGTCCCAAGATCTCTGTCATGTCTGTGCCGTCACGCCGGACCAACTGCACGATGCCCTTTGCTCCATGCCTCGGCAACCGACCGTCCTCACGTTGAACCCCGGTACGGTCCATGATGTGATCGACGATGTCGTTCGGATCGGCGACGCCGCCAATCGGTCAGCGGAGGGCCATCGTCTCGCCACACACTTGCGTGACCGACTCGAGGCTGTGCACACTCGCGTCCAGAGGATCGCTCATCGCCCTCGCGTGGTCTGTATCGAATGGCTCTCCCCACTCTACCTCGCAGGTCATTGGGTTCCTGAAATGGTCCAGCTCGCCGGCGGCCAAGATGTCCTGGCGCAGCCTGGGAGCCCCTCGCGGGTTGTGAAGTGGGACGAGATCCTGGACGCGGCTCCGGACATCCTCATTCTGATGCCCTGTGGTTTCTCCGTTGAACAGACCCAAGAAGAACTGTTCCAACTGATGCAGCAGCCGGATCAATGGCGTCTATCCCCTGCATTGACAGAGCACACATTCCTGGTCGACGCCTCCTCCTATTTCAGCAGGCCAGGCCCTCGATTGATTGACGGCATAGAACTCTTGGCGGCTATCCTGCACCAGTCAGACCATGACCACATTCACAAATCCATAGCCTGCCGCCTTAGACCAGTGTCGATTCACCAACTCCCATGACTTCACTCTCCGTCACTGACGCGCAAGCCTACTGCACGGCTCTCACCAAGAAGAGCGGGAGCAACTTCTACTACTCCTTCCTTTTCCTCCCAAGAAATCGGCGCGCTGCGATGTACACGGTCTATGCCTTCTGTAAGGAGATCGACAATGCAGTCGATGAACCTCCGGCAGGAAGCAACCCCCAGGAGGAACTGCTCCGGTGGCGGACCGAGCTTGAAGCGGCCTACCGCGGCACGCCGACCTTCCCCGTGACCATCTGCCTGGCCAACCATGTGAGGCAACTGTCTATCCCGCAGGCCTATTTCGAAGAGCTGATTAAAGGGGTCGAGATGGATCTCACGGCGTCACGGTACGCCTCGTTTCAAGACCTCTCGCTCTATTGCTATCGTGTCGCGTCGGTCGTGGGACTGATCTGCCTCCATATCTTCGGACCCACATCGGCCGGGGCACAAGACTATGCCGTCGATCTCGGGATGGCGTTTCAACTGACGAACATTTTACGGGACATCGGGACAGACGCAGCTCAAGGTCGCATCTATCTGCCGCAAGACGATCTCATGAAATTCGGCTGCACCGATCAGGCAATCCTCCAGCGACAGGAAAGCACAGAGCTCCGCAAGTTGCTACACTCCGAAACCGCAAGGGCGCATGAGTACTACGCAAAAGCACAGGCGGCATTCGAGGCCCTACCGGCACACGACCGGCGGGCACTGACCGTCTCTGAAATCATGCGCGCCGTATATTTCCGAATTTTGAACAAGATCGAGGAGCCGGGACATCAGATATTCGGCCCGCGGGCCCGGCTCTCAACGAGTCATCGACTGACCGTGGCCGCTAGAGTCTGGCTCCGCTCCCGATTTTCGTGATGTCCACCACCACTCAGTCCGTCGTGATTCTTGGTGGAGGCCCCGCCGGTCTCACCGCCGCCTACCGCCTCACTCATCTTGGCTATCGAGTCACGATCATCGATCGTCGCCCGCTACTCGGAGGCGTTCGCACAAGCGAAGATTTTTGTGACACCCCTGAGCCCTTCACCATCCTAGGCTGCCATCGCGCAGCACAAGCCTTGCTGCATTCGCTGCATCCCGGTTCACAGCAGCCGGCGGAGGCCGAGGTTCCTCTCGAATTTCGTCTCCATGACGGCTCCCTGGTTCATTACCCGCGCACCAGTTTCCCCGCTCCGCTTCATGCGTGGATGAACCTCCTGAAGTTTACCGGCATCCCCTGGAAAGAACGGTGGCGACTGGCATCATGGGTGGAACAGCTGTGGGAAGGCGATGACCGGCTTCCTGAGGATCTGGAGCAACGCACCGCAGACGACTGGCTTACTTCAATCGGACAGAGCGCGCAGACGCGTCGCATCGTCTGGAATCCTCTCGCACGATGGCTGACCGGCAATGATTTCTCCACGATGTCCGCCGATGCCTTCGTCACATCGATGAGGCCATTGTTCCTGAGAAGTCGTTCAGATAGCCGCATCTCGGTTGTTCAGGACTCGCTTCAGACCTGCTTCGTGCAACCGATCACCGAAACACTGACCCAGGCCGGCGCGACCATTTTGCGCAATACTGAAGCCGCACAGCTCCGATATGAACGAGATCACATTTCTGGCGTCCTGCTGCGGGATGGCTCCCTGCTGCAAGCTGATTGGTATGTGGCAGCCCTGCCTCCTCACCACCTCACGCCCTTACTTCCAGAACGATGGCTAACCCGTTACGCCTATTTTCAACAACTCGTGGAATTGCTATCGATCGACAGCACAATCCTCCACACGCAGGCCGAGCAATACTGTGCCACCCCTCGCCTCATCCTGCTGAATGACACATCATTTCACTCAGTACTCGCCACAGCGGCAACGCCTGATCGCACTGGCTTCTCGCTGATCACGACCGACAGTCAGTTCGCGCAGGATCAACCGGACTCAAATCTTGATATCGCTCTCTCTGACCTGCTCAGATCGTTGGGGCTCCTCAGGCCTGAAAGCAGGATCGCATCGACCCGCCGTCGGACAATTCCAGGTGCCATCCTCTCACTTAGGCCAGGGACAAAATTACATCGACCCATCCAACGCAGTCCGATTGCCAACTTGCTGCTGGCTGGTAGTTGGACCGATACCGGATGGCCTCCCAATCTCGAAAGCGCCATTGTCAGCGGCAACCGCTGCGCTGAAGCGATCGCGCACTGATAGGTCAGCTTGACGATATAGTCGGAGTGCGAGTACAAGGCCCGATCGGCGAACGAACAATACTGCTCCAGCAGAGATTTCCATTCCCAGAAACCGTGACGTGAGACGTGAAAAGTGAAATGAGGGTCAAACGCGGAGCCGTGACGTTGCATGGGCCAAAGCACGTCCTAGGGCAAAGCGTCTGTCTTGGCAGACTCAGGGCGCAGGCGGGTGAGTACAAAGTATTTTTGATCATCCTGAGGAATAATTCACCTACTCGCCTTTTGTAGATAACACTGATCTTCAAACCGCTCGCCACGTAGATACTTCGCGATCACGGTCCATTCAGCACGCCCATCCGTCAGACTGACGTACGCGCTCCCGTTCAGCATGAAGGGTTGGACTGTAAAGACTCCGGTCAAAGTCGCCAGGCTCACGCCTGTTTCCTCAGTAGGAAGTTGCGTCAAGGGATAGGCCCCACCCGTCCGCTCAAACTTATCCGACGTTGCCAGCAGAGGCGATAGATCCTGCCAATTGGCTCGCACAAGGACAGCACTATCGGCAGGAAACATATAGAAACTGTCGCTCGGACTCCCCTTCATGCAGAACGTCGTCTTGACTACTAAATCCGGTTGCCCATTGTTATCTATATCAAACATCGCCTTATCGAGACTCGAACAGTGCCTCGTCTTTGGCCCTTGCCCCCTCAGCTCGACCGGCTTCCAGGTAATCTGCCGAAAGATCTCGTGCTGGTATCGCAGCCGCAATCGATCGTCCACATCCTCACGAAACGCTTCCAGCACTCTTGCGCAGAGCTTGCTGTCCCTGCTTGCGACAAGCTGATACCCTCGCTCACCAGCCCAGGCCACGCCGACGCTCATCATGAAGACGAGGAAGCCGAACACGAGCCGTTTCGTGAATTGCATGGTTCCCTCCTCCGACTCCACCCACACTTGGAAATGTGTGCAACCATTTTTCCCACGTTTCTCTTCCATTGACAAGAAAAGTCGGCCCGCCTAAAATCCGTTCAACTTTTCACCTGTTCAACTTCACCATCATGCCCCTCCTTGAACTCAGCAAGTCTCTGCATGACTGCCAACGTTGCAAGCTCGCGAAGATGGGCCGAACCCAAGTGGTGTTTGGTGTGGGGAATCCTCACGCGAGCGTGATGTTCGTGGGGGAAGCCCCGGGTTTTCATGAAGACCAGCAAGGGGAACCGTTTGTCGGGGCAGCGGGAAAACTCTTGAACGATCTCCTGCAATCGGCAGGATTGTCACGCAGCGACATCTACATCGCAAACGTGATCAAATGCCGGCCCCCGAACAACCGCGACCCGGAACCGGATGAAGTCGAGACGTGCAAACCGTTTCTGATGCAACAGATCGCGATGATCCACCCGAAACTGGTCTGCACGTTAGGGAATTGGGCGACGCAATCATTGCTGGAACGGAAGGTGGGGATTACAAAGGTTCGCGGCCAGGCGTTCTACTTGAAAGACTTTGTCCTTTTCCCCTTACTGCATCCCGCCGCAGCCTTACACCAAGGCAGCATGCTCGAACCGCTTCGTGAGGACTTCAAGAAGCTGAAAGAGTTTCTTGACCGCCAGGCAAAACCCGTCGAACCCACGACAGCGGCACCGGTTGCTGCACCCACACTACACATCGAACCGCCACAGCCTACCCAGATGGATCTGTTCGGGTCGTAACTCGTCGCTCACCCGTCGACGAAACTCAAGACAACTGGGTTTGCTTCTGGCTCAGGTGTGCTTACAATGTAGCCTCATAGGAGATACACATGAAAGCACACATCGTTCGGATCGACAATTCCCGTGGTATCCGCCTTCCGAAGACATTACTTCAGGAATCCCAGCTTGAGGATGAAGTCGAACTTCAGGCCGAGCCTGGCCGTATCCTAATTTCCAAAACGGCCAAACCACGAACCGGTTGGGCCGAAGCGGCCCAACATATGCGGGAACGGGATGAAGATCGCCTCCTCGACCAACCGACGTCAACTCGATTCGATAAGGAAGAGTGGACGTGGCGGTCTTGCAGGAAATGTTCACACCGTAGACACCGGCCTTTACAGGACGCCGGCTAATGGCGCTATCCGTCAGAGGACGCTTGTTCCTCATCTCCCAGAACGACCCTTTATATATAATAGATAGACTCAGCGGGCGGAAGGAAGACCTCGGCTGATGAAGGGTGGGTCTACCTCAACAGATTCTTCCGGCGTTCTACTTCTCTCCCCCAACGACGCCCGCTGATGCTGACGCGTGCATCAGCGCCATGCTGAGTCTCGCCATAGTGAAGTTACGCGGATGCCTCCAACCAGACTACTCCAAGCTCATTCAGTTTATTCCTCAAAGTCGCTCGGGAGGATCTTCGCCGCCGATGACCGGATGAATCGGTACACAACTTGCCGCAGCATGCGACCGTTGCTCTGCAGTCACAACGGCGAAGCCTGTACTGTTTGAGGCTCGGCGAGTTTACAGGCTTCGAGAGAGCAAGGCGTAGTTGGGTGATTCAGGAGGTCTTGCGGCGGCACGCATCCTCCCGAGCGACACTTCCCTGCTGGCAAGAGCGGCTGTAGCAGCGGGCGGCGGTCCTAGACTTTCGCTTGGACGGCGGACGAGGGGTCTGAACCGGTGGATTCAGCAGCTTCTTCTTTGGCAGGCTTTTCCTCTTCCGGCACATCGAACCACTGCACCAGCATCTCGTCCCACCAGGCTTCGTCGATCTCTTTCCCAGGATCGCTGCCGAGAAATCCAACATCGTCCTTCGTAATGTCAGGACCGACCAACTGGGGCTGGAACTTCGCCCGTTCGACGATTTCTTTCGTGGCATATCCTCCGACTATCCAGGAATCAGGATCGGCTCGACGGGATTTGTAGGCCTTGAGCCCGATCTTCAGATACATGAAGATCTGCTGCTGGACGGAGTCGCCTACCCCAGATTGCGGGAGGCTCAGCGTCTTCTCAATCTTCTTGCGCCAATGCCGATCGTCGTATCGCGATGTAATCAACTGGAGCATGGTCTTTCCATATTCGGCATCAAGCGGCATGATATTCGTAACTTTTTACGGTCTCAGATGCTGTTTGAAAAATGCTGTGGCACGCACCCAGGCGTCTTTGGCTGCCTCCGGCCTATATACGGTCTTATCCGTATCACGGAAAAAGGCATGAGGCGCGCCAGGATAGGTTTTGATCTCGCCGGACTTATTATATTTCTTGAAGCCTGCCGCGAGCCGCTGAACGTCTGCTTTGGTAATCCAGCCGTCATCCTCTCCATAGAAATACAGCACAGGAGCCGACAGCTGCTGCAGCGGCACGTCCGGATTCGGCACCTGACCATAAAACGGCACGGCAGCCTTAATATCTTTGTTTACACAAGGGAGCATGAGTGCATAGGACCCTCCCATGCAGAACCCTGTCACCCCGATTCTGGTGGCATCGACTTCAGGAACGGACTTGAGATAGGCAACGGTGGCGTGAAGATCCTTGAGTCCATCTTCCTGCTGGAGCGTATTCATCAACTTGCCTGCCTCGACAGAGTCTGTCGTGAGGGCATACCCCAACCGAGAGTACAGATCGGGGGCGATTGCCACGTAACCCTCAGCGGCAAAGCGCCGTGCCACGTCCTTGATGTGTTCGGTCAGTCCCCACCATTCCTGAATCACAATGACAACGGGGCGTCGCTCCTCGGTCTGCGGGGCTGCGACATAAGCCCGCATCGTGACCCTGTCGCTGGGATACTGGACCAGCGTTTCTCTGATTGACTCGGCCATGGGCACCTCCTTACAGGTGCAAGTTTTGAGTTGTAAGTTCTGAGTGCTGAGTTATAGATTCAAAAAGCTGTTATTCTTGTCCCTCAATTCTTTAACTCAGAACTCAACACTCAAGACTCAGAACTGGCAGCTAGTCGCTGATCGATATAGCGATCAGCTGCCGGCCACCATCATCTCTGCAATCTTCACGGTCGGACTGGCAATGCGCCCGCGAAACACGAGATCGCTGCCGATCATCTCGATTCCTGTAAACATGTCTTTCAAATTGCCCGCAATCGTAATCTCTTCTACGGGATAGGCCAACTCGCCCCCTTCGATCCAAAACCCGGAGGCTCCCCGTGAATAATCACCGGTCACCATGTTGATGCCGAAGCCGATAAGATCCGTGACATACAGACCCTGCTTCACGGTCTTGATAATATCTTGTGCCGTCTTCGACCCGGGTGCGAGATAGAAATTCGTGGGACCGACCGACGGATTTTCGCCGACGCTGCGCGAGGCGTTGCCGGTCGACGCCAGCCCGAGCTTTCTCCCGGAATAGGTATCGAGCAGGTAGCTCTTCAATACCCCTCGCTCCATCACTGTCGTCTTCCTGGTCGGTAGACCTTCGCCATCGAACGGTCGCGAGCCCAGTCCCCCGACAACACGGCCATCGTCATAGACCGTCACGAACTCAGGAGCCAGCGGTTTGTCCAATTGGCCTGCCAGGAACGAAGCCCCTTTGTAGAGTGCGTAGCCTGACACCGCGCTGCAGAGATTCCCCATGAGACTTCCAGCCGTTTCGGAATCGAAGACGACAGGAACTCGTTGGGTTGCCACTTTCTTCGCACCAAGCTTTCGGACTGTTCGTTGCGCCGCTTCCAGCCCCACCGCCTCAGGGGAATCAAGCTTGGCGAATTTCCGTTGCACATCGTACCAAGAATCGCGTTGCATGGCCCCGGTCTCCGGATCAGTGGCGATGGGAGACACCGACATTGAGAAGCTGGAACTCTGGTACTCCCCCAGAAATCCGTGACTGTTGCCCAGCACCACGCGCCCCGAGGAGGAGTCGAAGTCGCCCCCTTCAGAATTCGTCACGCGCTCGTCCGTAGACATGGCGGCAGTCTCTACCCGCTTAGCCAATTCGATCTGCTGTTCCGTGCTCAGTCGGGTAGGATCGTAGAGATCCAAATCCGGACTCTCTCCCGCCATCTGATCCGCCGCCGGCAAGCCGGACACCTGATCTTCCACGACGGCCTTCGCCAAAATACAGGTCTCGGCGACGAGTTGATTCAAGGAGTCCGCTGAGAAATCGGAGGTGGAAGTGCTGGCGGAACGTTTCCCAACAAACACGCGTAAGCCGAGATGTTTCTCCCGCGCTTTCGTGAGGCGATCGACGGCACCCAACCGGACTTGCACCGAAAAGGTTTCGCCGTCGGCGATAATGATGTCCGCTTCTGTCGCCCCACTGCGCTTCGCCTTGGCCAAGAGATCCATGGCGAGCTGGCTATACCCATCGCGCTGCTGTATTTGCTGATTCATCGCTGCGTCCCGCCCACGGTAATTTCATCGATTCGAATGGTCGGCAGACCGACGCCCACTGGAACGGACTGCCCGTCTTTGCCGCAAGTACCAATGCCCTCGTCGAGTTTGAGGTCGTGTCCGACCATGGAGACTTTGGTAAGGATCTCCGGTCCGCTGCCGATCAAGGTCGCGCCCTTGACCGGCCTCGTCACCTTTCCCCCCTCGATCAAGTAGGCTTCACTGGCTGAAAACACGAACTTCCCGTTGGTGATATCCACCTGCCCGCCACCGAACGACACGGCATACAGTCCGCGATCGACCGAGCGGATGATCTCCTCAGGCTCCGACGTTCCAGCCAACATAAACGTATTCGTCATTCGCGGTAGCACTACACTTTGATAACTTTCTCTCCGCCCGTTGCCGGTCAGGGGAATGCCCATCAGCCGCGCATTTAACTTATCGGTGATGTAGCCTCGCAGAATCCCGCACTCGATGAGCACCGTACGATCAGTCGGTGTCCCTTCATCATCCATGTTGAGCGAGCCTCGCCGGCCCGGCAACGTTCCATCATCAACGATCGTACAGACATCGGACGCCACCCGTTTACCGAGGAGATGAGAGAATGCTGAGGTTCTTTTGCGATTGAAGTCCGCTTCCAAGCCATGGCCAATGGCTTCATGCAACAAAATCCCCGGCCAGCCTCCGCCCAGCACAACTGGCATGACACCGGCCGGCGCTTCGACGGCAGACAGGTTGAGAACCGCTTCACGTGCCGCTTCTCGTGCATACCGCAGATACCGGTCGCCCTCGTGATAAAACTCAAACCCGACACGGCCACCCCCTCCGAACGAGCCGGCTTGGCGTTGGCCGTTCTCTTCGGCGATACAGGTGACTTGCAGCCTCGAAAGCGGCTGCACATCACCGATCAGCGTGCCGTCCGAGGTGGCGACCATGACCACCTTGTATTCCGTATTAAACGAGGCCATGACATTCTTGATGCGTGGGTCGTACCGGCGCGCTTCGGCATCGATCGCATTTAACAAAGACACGCGATCCGCCGTGGCGACTTCGGCCTGTGCCCGTTCGATCGGGTAGAGATTCCTGGTGGGGCGATGATGAACGGGAACCGGAACTGCGTGGGTCCCGCTCGGCGAATTGGCAATGTAGCGGGCCGTATCAGCCGCTAGATCGAGATCCTTCTTCGTCAGCTCATCGGAGTAGGCAAAACCAGTTTTTTCCCCTGCCGTCGCTCGCACCCCCACGCCCTGCGACACACTTTTCGCCGCGCGCTTGACAAGGGATTCCTCCATAGAGACGGATTCGGACACACAGGATTCAAAGTAGAGATCGGCATAGTCGACATCGCGAACTTTGACCCGCCCGAGCGCCCCGAGCACCTCGCCCTCGGTCAGACCAAAGGACGTCAATTGAACAAGTTCATTCATGATTTGCAAATCCTCACAACGGTTGGCATGCGGAGAGACGGGGAAGTATAGCTGATCCCTTTCCACAGGCGCAACGAGAACTCATCCAACTCATCGCTTTTACAGGACTTTTAGGAAAATTTGTTTGACTTTCCTTCCCCTCACCAGTAGACTTTGCTCGCCTACCGTACGATCCTAGTGGGAAGTGATCATTAACAACGGCTCTCTATATGGACACGAAAGACTCGTCGGCAGTTGACCAGCTATCCGTCGAAGAGCTTGCCACAAGACTCGAACCCGACCTCTTACCCAAGCACGTCGCCATCATCATGGATGGCAATGGCCGCTGGGCAGAACTGCGAAGCCTCCCTCGCATTGCCGGTCATCGAGAAGGGATCACGTCCGTTCGAGAAATGATCACGGCCTGCTTGGAACTGGGCATCCACGCCCTGACAATTTACGCATTTTCACAGGAGAATTGGAACCGTCCCGTTCAGGAAATCTCCTCGCTCATGGGCTTGCTCGAATACTACCTTTCGACGGAACGAACGAAACTCATTGAGCAGGGTGTCCGGTTGCGCACGATCGGCCGACTCGACTCCCTCCCGGCCTCCGCCCTCCAATGGGTTCGGGCCGCCGAACAGGAAACCGCCCATCTCAACAGACTGCATCTCACGATCGCCCTCAGCTATAGTGGCCGCACTGAGATCGTGGATGCGGTGCGTGAACTCCTGCATGAAGCACAAGACGGAAAGCTGCAACCAGACGATGTGGATGAGTCGCGTATCCAGCAATATCTCTACACCCATGAGCTGCCCGACCCAGACCTCTTGATTCGCACCAGCGGCGAAACGCGAATCAGTAACTTTCTCCTCTGGCAGCTCGCCTACACTGAGCTGTATTTCACTCCGACCCTGTGGCCCGACTTCCGTCGCCGCGAATTCTTGCTGGCCTTGCTGGAATACCAGCGACGCGAGCGGCGATTCGGTCGCGTCCTCAGCACCATTTCTTCATAGTGGCTGATCTCAAACTTCACATGCAGGAGTACAAAACCGACGGCCAACAGCAGACTGAACCAACGCCGGTTACGACATCCCGTTTCGATCTCCGTCGGATCTATACCATTCTGGTCCTCGCGCCACTCTTGTATGCCGTCATTCGCTACACCCCGCCCCTCGCATTTTCTGGCGTCGTAGTGCTGGCGGGGGGGCTCGCTCTCTACGAGTTCTACCGATTATGTTTCGGCGACCGCAGCCACTCCTGGCTGATAGGGATCGGCCTGACAGGATTCGCTGCCCTGATTCTCGGAACACACCGGCCGGGCATCATCGTTCCAACCCTCTTGGCCACACTGGTCTGTATTATTTCAGTCCCGCTCCTCAGTCGCTCGCCCCTCGAACAGAGCCTGAGGGGTGGAGCCATGACCATGTTCGGCGTGCTTTACCTGGGCCTCACACTCGGCACTCTCTCGATGACGAGGCTCCTGCCTCTAGGTGAATGGCTGATCTTCTTTCTTCTACTGGTGACCTGGGCATCCGATACCGGCGCCTATCTAGTCGGCACACTGTGTGGGCGACATCGCTTGGCTCCCGCCATCAGTCCAAAAAAAACTGTCGAGGGCTTGGTGGGTGGCTTAATTGCTGCCATAATTGCCGGGTACGCAGCTCGTTGGTGGTTTCTCCCTGAGTTATCCGGTCTCGATTGTCTGATCTTGGCTTCCCTGCTGACAATTACAGGCCTCTGGGGTGACCTGACCGAATCGGCCATGAAACGCAGCGTCGGAATGAAGGACTCCGGCGGGATACTGCCGGGGCACGGGGGCATGCTCGACCGTCTGGATAGTCTCTTGTTCACCGCCCCCGTCTTCTACTACTATGTCACGATGGCGAGCCGGCTACGAGTCATTGAGTGAAGGAGCCCCTATGAAAACGATCGTCATCCTCGGATCGACTGGGTCGATCGGCACCAGCACCTTAGATATCGTAGACTGGTTCCCCAAAGAATTCCGCGTGGCAGGACTGACTGCCGGCAGCAATGATGAAAAACTCGAGGACCAGATCCGCCGGTTCAAGCCCCGCGTGGTGGCACTATCAGATGTCTCCGCTGCCGCCAGGCTCCGGCAACGCTGTGCGGAACTGCCTGTCGAAATCTTGGCTGGGCAAGAAGGCTTGATTCAGGTCGCCTCTGCGCCCGAAGCTGAACTCGTCATCTCCGCCATCGTCGGCGGAGCTGGTCTCGTGCCCACCCTTGCGGCGATCCGAAGCGGAAAGCAAATCGCCTTGGCCAATAAAGAACCGATGGTCATGGCGGGAAAACTGATGCAGGACGAAGCGCGACGGCATGGCGTTCGTATCTTCCCGGTCGACAGCGAACACAGTGCGATCTTCCAGTCGTTAGAAGGCCATCGTAAAGAGGATGTCCGCCGTCTGATCTTGACGGCGTCCGGCGGGGCCCTCTGGACCCTGAGCCGGGAGGAGCTGCAGGACGTCACACCCGAACGGGCACTCCAACATCCCAACTGGAAGATGGGCGCCAAAATCACGATCGATTCTGCCACCCTCATGAACAAAGGTCTCGAAATTGTCGAAGCCCGGTGGCTTTTCGACATCCCGGAATCCCAGATCGAGGTCATGATCCATCG
>DASVEA010000229.1:0-8887 GCA_036380815.1 Nitrospiraceae bacterium | reverse complement strand
GTTCAGTGGTTGGTCTGGACGGGTGAGATTATTCGAGATCGCGAAGGAAAAGCTTTGCATGTATTGGGAACGGTCCGCGCCACGGCTTGCTCAAACCCGTGAGGCGGAATTGGGAATGTTGAACGGTACATGTTCAATGGTCGAATCGAAAGAGGCTCCGAACATTCATCATTCAAAATTCAACATTTAACATTCGACAGATCGACAGATACCGGAATTGCCATTGGATCACAATCCGAAGATGATAAAAACGAGTGATTACATAGACCGGCTCTTCTGCGCGGTGTTGGGACTCGTCTGGTTGCTCGGCCTCTGCAGCCTGTGTGTGTCCGAATCCATGGCGATGGACATTGCCATCCTGCGGTCTTCCGACATTCCCGCGTATCATGAGGCCGTTGCAGGCTTCAAGGCCACGGGCCCGATTGGAGCGATCTATACCGAATACGATGTGCAAGGCGACCTGGAGCTTGGGAAAAAGCTCGCCCGCAAGCTGCGGGCATCGAATTCGTCACTGGTCGTCGCCGTAGGGCTCAAGGCCGCCTTGGCAGCGAAAGTGGAAATACTGGATGTCCCGATCGTCTATATGATGATCCAGGACCCCATGAAACATCAGCTCACAGCCGCCAACATGACCGGCACGCTCCTGTCGGTCCCTCTCGACCGACAGCTGAAGTTCATGCGGGCGTTCCTGCCGACCATTCACCGGCTAGGCGCTCTCTACGATCATGCGAAACCATCCTCTTCGGTGAAGGACGCGGAGCAGCAGGCTGCCATCTCCGGCTTTCAATTGAAGGCCCTTCCCGTCGAAGGTGAAAAGGATGTGCCCCAGCAATTGCGCACGCTGCTCTCGGACGTTGAGGCCCTCTGGCTCTTGCCGGATTCCACGGTCTTGACGAACGAGTCCTTACGATTCATCCTTGATTCAGCGCTCGCACATCAGGTACCAGTGATCGGGTTCTCACCGGAGTTCGCGCGCCTGGGAGCGCTGCTCAGCATTTCCGTCAACTACGGCCAAGTCGGTCGAGAGACCGGACTGCTCGCGACGCGCATTCTCGACAGGGAACTGCTGCTGCCGCTCAACCCCGTGCCGATTGAGCGACTCAAGGTCACCGTCAATCTCAAGACCGCGAAGTTCCTGGGCATAACGTTTTCGAAGGAACTGATGAGTTTCATCGATGAAACCTATTAATGTGGACAGGCCATTGAATCCTCTTCACCCGCCAGAGAAACCCATGGCTCACGTGGCATCACGCGCGGTAGGGTTCCTCGGACTGCGCGCAAAGTTCATGATATTTTTCAGCCTCATCCTCATCATCGCCTGTTCGTCCTTGAGCTGGTACTACGTCGAAGAGAGGCGAGAGAAGATGGCCGACAGTCTCCAGCGGCTGGGAACCATTCTCCTCTCGAGCGTAGCACACAACGAACACTTCCAATATGCAGGCCTTGTGGCGGAAGATCGCGCCACGCTCCAACAATTCATTGAAGGCCTCTTGGCTGTCGAGGATGTGGTGTATGTGGTCATCACCCGCCCGGACGGCACCGTGCTCGCTCAGCACACGAAGGGGACACGCCGATCTTCTGGCAGCCTTGTGCGGTCCGTGGATCATCCGCTGTACCCGGAGCCTCAGATTGCGAAGCAGATCTTCCAATCGCCGAATGAGACTCCTCTGATGACCCGTTTCTCCCTCACCACCAAGGTAGGGAACCGATTTGCGTGGGAAGAAATCGTGTACGACTTTGCCGAACCGGTGATGCGAACGGCAAGAAAAAGAGGCCCCTCCCTGCCTCCCTTCTCTATTCAGATGGATGAAGGACGCACCGGCTCATCCCCGACACAGCCGGCACTCGTGTCCGGTCTCGTCCAAATAGGATTGTCCGACGCACGCCGGAAACAAGAACTCCAGACGATGATCGACAATATTTTCGTCATCACCATCCTCATCATCGGCATAGGCATGCTCGGCGCCCACCTGCTCACCCTCCAAGTCACGAAGCCGCTGAGGAACCTTGCCCGTGTGGCTGAACAAGTGGCTGAGGGCCGCACGCCTGAGTCCCTCATCCCCTCCACCCGCGACGAAGTCGGCCAACTGACGAACATATTCAATCTAATGACCCACTCATTAGAGGAAAGGAACAGCGCCATTACAGCGAACATGGCCACCATCACACACCAGGTCAGTCAATTGACCACGTTACATCAAGTCAGTGCGGCCATCGCCCGGACGCTGGACCTGAACCAGATTCTCAACACCGTCCTGCATCTCCTGACCTCAAATCTGGGTTTTCCGCGGATGTTTTTGATGCTGCGGAATCCCGAACGAGAGACGGCGTATGTGGCAAAAATCGTCGGGGTTTCGCCGGACATTGCGGAGGCAGCTAGCCATCTTGATGTGCCGATCCAAAACGATGGCAGCCTCCAAGCCGACCTGCTGATTCGTGGCCAGCCCTTGCTCATCCAGAGCCTTGAGGCCGTGGCCAATCGCGTGAGCCCACCTATACTGGAGTTGGCTCGCCACGCAGGGGTGACGTCCTTCGTCGCAGCACCGCTCCAGAGTCAGAGCCAGATACTCGGGTATCTCGCCGCCGACCGGGGCGGGCAACTCTGTACAGACGAGGACCTCCATATGCTGTCGACAATTGCCGGCCACGTGGCCGCGGCCATCGACAACGCCAGAGCCTATGCCCACCTCGAAACACTCACGCAGCACCTCGAACTGCGTATTTCGGAGCGCACGCAGGAATTGTCCACCGCCAATGAACAACTCCGGGAACACGATCGGCGACGTTCGCTGTTTCTTTCTGTCGCGTCGCATGAATTGCGTACCCCCATGACCGTGATTCGCAGCTTTGCAGACAATATGCGCGACGGTATTGCAGGACCGGTGAACGAACAACAATTGACCTACCTCACTCGCATCGGCCATAACCTGAGTCGGCTCACCAGAATCATCAATCAATTGCTTGATTGGTCCCGCCTTGACAGCAAAAAGGAAATGCTCTGCCTCAAACAGGTCTGCGTCGAAACCATGGCCCTCCAGGTCGCCGACAGCCTACGCACCGTCGCAGCTGAAAAAACGATTACCATCGAGGTCGCGCATGCGGAAGGGCTCCCAGCGGTTCACGGGGACCCGGATAAACTGGAACAGATTCTCTGGAATCTCATCGGCAATGCCATCAAGTTCACGCCGCCAGGCGGCCGCATCTCCGTCGATTTCCAGACGACCCCCGAGGACTTTGTCCAAACCTCAGTCGCCGATACCGGCTGCGGAATTGACCAGAGCCACATCGGCAAGCTCTTCCAGGAGTTCTCGAAGGTGCCGTCTGCCAACCCCACCGCTCAGGGGGCGCAGTTGGGGCTGTTCATTACAAAAAACCTGGTGATAATGCATGGAGGAACCATCTGGGTGGAGAGCACGCCCGGAGCCGGCTCTCGCTTTTGTTTCACAGTGCCTGTCGCGTCTTCGCGAGAAGACTCACCGCAACCTGCGCCGAAGCGGGAACAGCAAGGAAGTTCTGAGTGCTGAGTTCTGAGTTCTGGGTGCTGAGTTGGAAGCGAACTGGGAAGGACGGAATGAATGCTGAAGTGCTCGGAACTTCAATTTCGAATTTCACCTTTTGAATTTCTGATCGCGCCAGGCGTTTTATGCTTTAGCCATTGAGAGGAGTGTATTTGATGCGCGCCAAAATTTTAATCGTCGACGACGACCGCGATATTCTTCTCGGACTCGAGAATCGTATCACCTGGATGGGGCACGAGCCTGTCACAGCCGACAACGGTAAGGATGCGCTGCGTCTGATTGAACAGGGAGACTTTGATCTCGTGCTCCTGGATCTGGAACTACCGGTTCTGTCAGGTTTGGAGATCCTGGAACGGTTAAGAAGCGCCTCGAACAGCGAGCGGCGCACCGAAGAGGACACCAGCGCAACCTACAGCAAACCGCTCATCATCATCCTGACCGCATTCGGCACCATCGAGCGCGCCGTTCGCGCCATGCAGCTTGGCGCCTTTGATTTCCTGACGAAACCGTTCAGCGCCGACCACCTGACTGTCGTGATCAAAAAAGCCCTGACCGCCGTGGCGCTACACCGTCAGGTCGACGTCCTCCGTCAAGAAGTCGACGATCGGTTCGATCACCTCGTCGGGGCCAACGCCAAGATGGCCGCGCAACTCACGATCGCCAAGCAAGCGGCGCAGTCCGACGTGACCGTCCTCCTGCTCGGTGAAACCGGTACGGGGAAGGAAGTCGTAGCCCGCGCCATTCATCGTTGGAGTCCCCGCCACTTGAAACCTTTCGTCGCGGTCAATTGTGCGGCTCTGCCGGAGCAACTGCTCGAGAACGAACTGTTCGGTCATGAAAAGGGCTCCTTCACCGGGGCGGTCAAACGGGAACCAGGCAAGATCGAGGTGGCAGAAGGGGGAACGGTGTTTCTTGATGAAATCGGGGATATGCCGCTCCCGTTACAAAGCCGCCTGCTGCGGGTCCTCCAGGATCAGACCTTCTATCGTGTGGGCGGAACCCAGCCGGTTCGCACCAATGTGCGTTTCATCGCGGCCACGAACCAAGACATTCGGCGCGCGATCCAACAGGGCACGTTTCGTGAAGATTTATACTACCGGCTCGCGGTGATCACCGTGACGCTCCCGCCCCTGCGTGAACGGTTGGACGATGTCCCTGCACTCGCCCGGCATTTTCTCAATCGCGGGGTTGGAATGGGGATTCATCGCCCCTGCGCACTGAGTGACCATGCCGTACAGGCATTGCAGCAGTATCAATGGCCGGGCAACATCCGCGAGCTGGAAAATGTGCTGACGCGCGCACTCATCTTATGTCCCGAGGACACAATTGATCTCGCGTACCTCCATCTGGCAGATGCACCGTTCCCCTCGGCGAACGAGGCCGAGACAGGATCTCCTTCCCGTTCCTACCATCAGAGCATGGACGCCTACAGTCGGAAGATCATCGAAGAGGCGTTGCGCAGAAATGGATGGAACCAAACCAAAGCCTCCGAAGAACTCGGCCTTCAACGAACCTACCTCACGAAACTGCTCCGTCAGAAAGACATCTCCGGCAGGCCACCCAAAGATTCCTCCTCATCTTCCGAGGACGATTCTCCCTGAAAGAAGTTCTGAGTTCTGGGTTCTGAGTTTTGAGTTAGGTCCGGAGCTGAGGGTGAGATTCTGAGGAATGCGGGTTGGCCCGCGCCAACAATCCAACGCCAAGAAAACGCGCGTCGATCACGTCGAGAATATGTCGCCGCAGCTCATCCCGAAAAAGCGCGAGACTCTCATCGTGAAGATACCGATCGACCGTGCGAGGCAGCCGCCGTCTCCAGGCCTGGGCAGCCTGTCGTGTTTCGTCTGCCAGAGGTCCTCCATGAACAAGCATGGTACGGACTTCCTGCTCGAAAAACCCCACATGCACTTCTTCATCTTCCAAAATCGAGGCCAAATCCGGCCGCAAGCCGACTAACAGCGTTGCGAACTCCAAGCCCAACGTTTCGTACCCGTAGAGATGCACCGCGAGGACACTCCATTGACTGGGCATACGAGGAAGTGCCGTCTTGCCGTGCGAACTCGTTCCCAGCAGCAACTCAAACTGCTTGAGATGCTGCGCTTCTTCTTCCTCATGACGACGCAAGAACTCCAACACCGCGGGTGGAACGTCCTGCACCTGCGCAGAGCGTACCGCCCACAAGGCCATGGCCTCAGCCTTGAGGAATTGTTCCAGGATTGCCCGTTCACAGGAGGAAGGAAGCGGATGAGTCATGCGCCGAGTTTACCGGAACGGTGGGGCGGAACCAACATGTCGGGGACTGGCGCCTTTCTTCTTGGTGCCAGTCCCTGGCCTACGAGTGCCCGTCCCGCTTCGCGTTGGCACAATTCGCGACGAACCGTCGCGAGGCCCTGACCCAAAAAGTCAACATTACTATCAAAACGGCCGATCGGACGCGTCAGGACGTACGGTCCGGCTTCATGTCCATGCGCCATCCGTTCATGGGGCCGAGCGGATCGACAGCGCGTCATTCTGATCGTTCACCTTCGCCTCGATGCGATCCCCCTTCTTGAATTCTCCCGCCATCTGGGTGGTTGGTTTTGTATGCAAATGCATTTCCTTCCCGTCAGACCGCCGGACGTAAAAGTGTTCGCCCTTAATGCGCAACACTTCGCCCTTGAGGGTGTTAATGCCCTGCAGTGTGTCCTCAGCGGGCTTCTCGAGATCAGGTGGACTGCCTTTTCGGTCCGCAGATGGGGCAGGTTTCATTCTCTCTGCAGCCGAAGGTTTCTCTGCGGCCTGCGTAACAGTAGACAGACCCAGGCCCAGTACGAACCCACACAACAGAACACCGACGATTTTGGAAATGGCCACCATGGAAGTCTCCTCGGTTAGCAGTAATAATATGTCAAGAAGTTGTCTCCTCCCATACGACAAGAGGGCTGACCAATGAACGCCGCTACAGCCCCTCCACCGTTCGCCGTTGCGCAGGAGACCAGAACTTTAAGGATAGACATGTATACACAGACAATCCGAATACGTCTCGGGGACTGGTTGCCACATGAGGACGCGAAGGCACCAGCAATCGGGCGTGGGAGCCGCGCACTCAAACGGCAGGGCACAGTTGGTGCGACGTTATCCATGGAAGACGAGGGACGCCTGCATGGCGAGGACTCTCCGGCGTGAGTGGACGAGCAGAGAGATGTTGAAGCTGGAGCGGCGCGTCTAGACGTACGGCCTGGATTCCCGCTCAAGGGAGTGAGCGAATCAACAGTGCGTTATCGTGATTGTCCAGCTTTACCTCAACACGATCACCCTTCTTGAGTTGTCCCATTGTCTGGGTATTTTTACCTGTATGCACACGAACTTCCTGGCCATCCTTATCTTTGACGATATAGTCCCCGTAATCGATGCTCACCAGAACCCCCTTGATCACCTTGGCTTGTTCGAGGCGGCGCGCTCCCTCCTCATCGGCGGCATACGCCGCCGTGGACAATCCCAAGCACAGCAACACTCCACACGACAGGACACTGACGACTTTGGGAATGGATACCATAGGAGACCTCCTCGGTTAGAAACACAGGTAGGTATAGTGGAGTGCGGGATAGGTTTTGTAGTCTGACAGAACCCACTGGAAAAAGATATCGGACATGCTTAGTAAGGAGTTTATTCACGAAAGGAGAATTCTACGGGGATGATCTATAAATGAGGCAAGGTGTTCTGGATTAAATACTATAGCGCATGCTGCGGCATGATCTCCGTCGCACCGCCGTGAGAAACCTCATTCGTTCGGGCGATCAGGAAATCGTGAGTATGAGGATCACCGGTCACCGCACGCGCTCAGTCTTCGATCGCTATAACATTGTCTCCCCTGCCGATCTGGCAAGACGCGGCTCGCAAAATGGCTGACGGGCACAATCCTGGGCATAGCGCAGGTGTTCCGCTTGACTCTGTCACCGTAAGTCGTTAATTTCGCTGCGCTGGCGGTGTAGCTCAGTTGGTAGAGCAGCGGACTCATAAGCCGCGGGTCCCCCGTTCAATCCGGGGCACCGCCACCAATGATTTCAATTATTTACGAGTACTTCTGGATGTCGAATAGGCCACCAACAGATAATAGGTAACTCTCCCCTTCCCCAGCTCTTCAAACCGTTCGAGTCGATGTTGATCCAACGGACCCCGCCGGTACTGTCAGATTAAGTTATGACGACGTCCCGCCGCCACGAGTCTTCTTCGATACCAATGTCATTTTGGGGCGATGCCGGCGAAGCCGAGCTCCGCCGCTTATTCGGTTTCTTGATCTTCAGGGCGAGTAGCGGAGCCATTCGTCTTGAAACACTGCGCGACGACCAACAATTAGCTGCGATATCGTTCTTTGAACAGGCGGACGGGAAGATGTTCGTAAGCCACTTTGTGAAAGTGCTTATTCGAATGATATGTGACGGCGCCAAAGATGATGCCAACGGTTTTTATGACATGCTGCAACTACTTTTGCTGACAGACACCAATCTTCTTTTTGTGACCGATGACCGACCATTTTTTCAATACTATGTGGGCGCCGAGCATCACCGAATACTCAGATGGCACAGATTCAAAGACGCCTAGATGAACAACCGCACCGGCTGAACCGGCACGTCAGACGCGCCCCGATTCATCGGACTCGCCGCGTTCCTCGGCCTCATGACAACACAAAGGCCCGGGTCCTTTTGGGAGCCGAGCCTTTACTTCATACCGCGGAGGCTGTCACCCCGTCGCGCTGTCTGAAGTGTCTTCACTATACTACGCCCCTCGGAACAATGCATATGAGGGGAAACCCTAGTCTTGTTGAGGAGAAACCGGGTTCCTCGGATCGTATCGGTTCACACCAAGCTTTTCGATTATCCGCCACTCCCACGGCAGCACGGGAATGTTAGTGGGGACGGTTTGAATCTAGAACGTTAGCGGGTTAACGCATCAAGAGAATGATGAGAACGATGAGACTCCACAGCGTGAGAGACAGGCGAATTCCATTAACAATTCCCGTTGTAGGAGCAAGCGCGTCAACCTCCTCCTCCGTCATGTCCTGTACCACGTTCAGCCGAGCGGAACGGGTCTTGGCTTTGGGTGGTTGACGTACGGCTAGGCTCTCATCGGCTAAGGCTAAATTTCCCCACGAGTGCGGATACTGCCGTGTTTCCCGTTGTCCTTTGCTCTGTATTCGCGCATTTCTCTCTTTATCACAATTTGCCATGAACCACCTGCAGCATGAACGTGAATGTGTCATAATCACTCTCCTTGCGCAGACCTTGATACACGTCCCCCCTCATGTCTCACGCAAAAAGGATACCGCAGGACATGAGCCCTGCAAGACCGAAAAGAGGTATCTCGGAAGTACGTTCCTTCTCCGGGGGATTGCT
>DASVEA010000228.1:0-2392 GCA_036380815.1 Nitrospiraceae bacterium | reverse complement strand
CATCCGGATTTTCGTGAGCGAGCCTATCGGCCGATCCGCTTCGGTCCCAATGAAGGGGATAAGACTGTTGTTGAGCTGGCGACATTGCTGGAGGGAGATAGCCCGATTGCCGACGGGTTCGATCTGACGGCTGGCTACACGACCGACGTCCTGGTGGTGGGCGGCGGCGGTGCCGGCTGTGCGGCGGCACTCCATGCGCATACGGCCGGTGCCAAGGTCATCCTGGCTACGAAGCTCCGTCTCGGCGACTCCAACAGCGTGATGGCCCAAGGGGGCATGCAGATTTCGGTGGCGCCCGAGGACTCGCCCGTCACGCACTTCGTGGATACCCTGAAGGGCGGTCACATGCAGAATGACCATCAGCTGCTCAAGGTGATGGTCGAAGAAGGCCCCTCGATTGCAAAATGGCTGTTGAGCCTGGGTGTGCTGTTCGATCGTGATGGGGACGGCAACCTCCATGTGAAAAAAGGCGGCGGGAGTTCGAAGCCTCGCCTCCTGACCTGTTCAGACTACACCGGCCTTGAAATCATGCGAGTGCTCAAGGACGAGGTGCTGAATCAGAAGATCCAGCTACTCGAGTTCTGCGCCGCGGTCGAGTTGACGAGTGACGAGAAGGGGAACTGCACCGGCGCCATTTTTAAAGACCTCGACAACCATCGTCACTTCGTTGTGGCAGCCAAGTCCGTCATTCTGGCGACCGGCGGGATCGGCCGGCTCCACATTCAGGGATTCCCGACCAGCAATCACTACGGTGCGACCGGCGACGGACTGTGCCTGGCCTATCGAATCGGCGCGAAGCTTATGCACATTGATACGTTCCAGTATCACCCCTCCGGCGCGGTCTACCCCGAGCAGCTCATCGGGGCGTTGGTGACAGAGGGCATTCGATCCGAAGGCGGACATTTGGTCAATGCGAAGGGTGAACGGTTCGTCAACGAATTGGATACCCGCGACGTCGTGTCTTCATCGATCATTCGGGAGTGTGAAGAGGGGCGCGGCATCCGCACGATGTCCGGGCGCATCGGCGTCTGGCTCGATACCCCACTCCTTGATGCCGAACATGGTCCCGGCACCCTGGAGAAGCATTTCCCCGCGATGATGTTGCAGTTCGAACGATTCGGCATCGATATCAGCAAAGACCCCGTGTTGATCTATCCGACGCTGCACTATCAGAACGGGGGCGTGAAGATCGATACCAATTCAGAAACCAATGTGAAACATCTCTTCGTTGCTGGCGAGGCCTCCGGTGGATTGCACGGGCGCAATCGATTGATGGGCAATTCGCTCCTTGACCTGATGGTCTTTGGAAAGCGGTCCGGGTTGACGGCCGCAGCCCGTGCCGCTGCCATGCCGCAAGGGAAGTTGACGGTCGGGCATCTGAAGGGGTTCCGGGCCGAGGCCAAGAAGCACGGCAGTGCGAGCGGGGTCGTGTCCCCCATGATTCTGCCGCCGTACACTAGAAAAGAATAGGTCGAGGTCGAGGTTGAGCGAGGCTAGGAAGATGTTTCACTTAGCCTTAGCCTGAACCTTAACCTGAAAGGATTGAGATGAACGTTCATGAGTTTCAGGCGAAGCAGTTGTTTGGGCAGTTCGGAGTTCCGGTTCCGCGCGGGAGAGAGATTACCTCACCCGAAGCAGGAGCGGCCTGGGCGGCAGAACTCAATACCCCCGTGTTTGTCGTCAAGGCGCAGATCCATGCAGGCGGTCGCGGTAAAGCCGGCGGTGTCAAAATTACGAAGGACAAGGCGGCTGTTCCGGGCCTGGTCAAGGAATTGATCGGCAAGACGCTCATCACCCACCAAACCGGCCCGAAAGGCCGAGAGGTCCGTCGCCTCCTGATCGAAGAAGGGGCAGGCATCGCCAAAGAGCTCTATCTCAGCATCTTAGTCGATCGGGATAGCGGGTGGCCCGTGTTTATCGCGAGTACAGAAGGCGGGATGGAGATCGAAATAGTCGCCGCCAACACGCCGGAGAAGATCATCCGGGAAGCGATTGATCCGGCCGTCGGATTTCAGGGGTACAACGGGCGAAACATCTCCTTTGCGCTCGGGCTTCCTGCCATGGAACCGGCCATCGTGACCCCGTTCATCCAGATGCTGGGGAACCTCTATCGCCTGTTTATGGACAAGAATGCGGCAATGGTCGAGATCAATCCGCTGGTCATCACCAGCGACAAGAAACTCATTGCACTGGACGGCAAGGTTTCGTTCGATGACAACGCGCTGTTCAGGCATGCCGATGTGCAGCAGATGCGTGACCTCCACGAAGAAGATCCGCTCGAGATCGAAGCGGGAGAAAATAATCTGAACTACATTAAGCTCGACGGGAACATCGGTTGCATGGTGAATGGCGCGGGCCTCGCCATGGCGACGATGGACGTCATCAAGCTTGC
>DASVEA010000227.1:0-5158 GCA_036380815.1 Nitrospiraceae bacterium | reverse complement strand
GCAAGCTTGTGATACTTGCCGACGCCCCAGTGGCGAAGCGGAGAGTAGGTCGTAATGCCTGCGCACAACAAAGGGGCGGCCCCAGCCGAAGAGAGCGCGGCGGGAATCCGCAGCACGTAATGCTCATCCACGACAATCTGCGTAGAGTAACCGCCTTGCGTAGGCCGGCCGTCTTTGTCGCGGCCACTGTAGGTGAGGAGCATGCCGGCGTCGCAGTACTGCTCCGATCCTTCCCGACAGGCAGCGCAGATCCGGCAGGAGTCGACGAAGCAGCCGACGCCGGCGCGTTCGCCGACTTTGAATGTTTTCACGGCTGAGCCGATCTGTGTGACTGTGCCGACAATTTCGTGCCCCGGCACCATCGGGAAAATGGAGCCGCCCCATTCGTCACGAGCTTGATGAATATCCGAGTGACAGATGCCGCAATGGGTGATCGCGATGCACACGTCATGGGGACCTACGTCTCGTCGCTCAAATGCGAAGGGTTGCAGGGCAGCCTTGGCGGTCATCGCGGCATAGCCTTGGGTCGACAGCATGGCTTGTGCTCCTTATTAAAGGGCCTAGCAGTTTATAGTCAGCAGGATGCTCAAAAAGGTCGTCCAGCAAGGCCGCAGCGAGCGAAGAGGCGAAGCGTACGTTTCGGTACGTTGAGCCTCTTGAGGGAAGCGAGAACGAAGCTGGCGGACTTTTTCAGCATCCTGCTAGTTCGACCGTGACCATATCAAGACGCCCGTGCGCTTGCCAACCATGAAACGTGCGAACGAGGCCGCCGTCAACCAGCGTCTCGCGCTGTTGTTGAATCATGCCTCCAGCGGAATTGTTGGGTGGGGATTGCGGTTGCGCTTTGTGGGAAGGTGGTTGGACTGTTGGTTAACTATTTTACTGTGCCTCTGTGTCGTCGTCTCCCTCCAACGAGTCGGGGAGCGAGGCGTCCATCGTGAGAGTGGGGCCTGGTATGCGATAATGTTCCGTTGCCCAGGCGCCGAGGTCCGTCAATTGACATCGTTCGGAGCAGAAGGGGCGCCAGGGGTTGTCTTCCCAGGTGCTGGGTTGGTGGCAGAGGGGATAGGTCATGCCCGGCATTGTACCACGCTGAATCCAAGGATGGTCAGCGATCAACTCTGGCGGATCTGATGCGTGGTGGCGACTTGCAGCAATCGGTGTAGGCGGCGCTCATCGATCTCCGAGAGGCCGAGGAATTCGACTCCAAACTCCCCACCTTCACTCCAACGAACCGCAGCGGACTCGATCGTTATGGGCGAACCCAGATCGCTCTCCCTGATGAGGATTCTCACCGCTGAACCGAGCTGAACAAACGACATACTGGTGACGGCGCATCCTCTGGCAGACAGATCGAACATTGTGCCTTCGCGGATGTCTGTCTTGTTGGTGCTGGAGAAGAAGACCCGCATGTCAACGGGGATTCGTGGATATTCTCGGCACTCAATCATGCGATCCTCTATCCGGTTCGAGGTTCCTCGTCATGCCGGCACCTCATGCTCCAAGTCTAGCAAACCCGGAGCTACGGTAAAGTAAAACATGGAAACTGCATGACGGATGGCCAGAGGGAGGGTTACGGTGCCGGAGATTTTTCGAAAACCTTAACGGCAAGAGCGGTTCCAACAGGGTGGAAAGAAAGGGAGTTCCTGGAGCGTTCTGGCAAACGGAGGAAGATTGCCGGTTTGTTACAGAGCCGGCTGAGTTTTTTCGATCTTGGCCCAGGCGTCTTTGAGTGACAAGGTGCGGTTGAATGTCAGTGTGCCGGAGACCGAATCCGGGTCGGTACAGAAGTATCCCAATCGCTCGAATTGGTACCGTGTGCCAGGCACTGTCTGCCGCAAGCTGGGCTCAACCAGGCAGTTCGTGATTCGCTCCAATGAATTGGGGTTGAGATAGGTCGTCCAATCGTGGTCTGGCGGTACCTTTGCCATGTCCGTCACCAAGAGGGGGTTGTAGAGACGGACTTCGGCTTTCACAGCATGGGCCGCGGAGACCCAATGGATGGTAGCCTTGACCTTGCGCTGCTCCTGGGAGGCGCCGCTCTTTGTCGTGGAGTCGTAGGTGCAATGGAGCTCGGTGACCTCGCCAGTCTGTGGATCTCTCGTCACCCCGACACACTTGATGATGTAGGCGTACCGGAGCCGCACCTCGCGTCCTGGAGCGAGCCGGAAAAATTGTTTGGGCGGATCTTCACGGAAATCGTCTCGCTCAATATAGAGGATGCGTGAGAAGGGGACGTTCCTCATCCCTGCAGACGGATCCTCAGGATTGTTGACGGCTTCCAATTCTTCGGATTGGTCCTCGGGATAGTTGTCGAGGATGATTTTGAGCGGCCGCAACACGGCCATCACTCGGGGCGCTCGCTTGTTCAGGTCTTCGCGAATAAAGTGTTCGAGCAGCTGCATCTCGACGATGGCCTCGCGCTTGGCTACGCCGATATGGTCGCAGAAGGATCGAATCGCTTCCGGGGTATACCCGCGGCGACGAAGACCTTTGATCGTCGGCAGTCGTGGGTCATCCCATCCGCTCACTAGTTTCTTTTCGACCAACTCGAGCAGTTTCCTCTTGCTCAAGACGGTATAGGTCAGGTTCAAGCGCGCAAACTCGATCTGCTGTGGCCGGTGCGGCGCTTCAGCCTGCTCGACAACCCAATCGTAGAGAGGCCGGTGGTCTTCAAATTCCAAGGTGCAGAGTGAGTGCGTGATTCCCTCAAGCGCGTCCGAAAGGGGATGCGCATAATCGTAGGCCGGGTACAGACACCAGGTGCTCCCTGTTCGATAATGCGTTGCATGCCTGATGCGATAGAGGACTGGGTCGCGTAGGTTGATATTGGCTGATGCCATGTCGATTTTGGCTCGGAGGACGTGAGTTCCGTCGGCGAATTCCCCGGCTCGCATGCCTCGAAAGAGATCAAGATTTTCCTCGACGGAACGGTCGCGAGAGGGGCTGTTCTCTCCCGGCTGAGTCAATGTGCCTCGATAAGCACGCATCTCCTCGGCCGTTAAGTTATCGACATAGGCTTTGCCCTTACGGATCAGCCGGACGGCAAAGTCGTATAACTGCTCGAAGTAATCCGAGGCAAAAAACATCTTGTCCTTCCAGTCGAACCCCAGCCATCGGACGTCGGCCTGGATCGCACGGACATATTCATGATCTTCGGTGGTCGGATTGGTATCGTCGAATCGCAGGTAGCAAACGCCGCCTGGGGTATCATTCGCGATGCCGAAATTCAGGCAGATAGATTTCGCATGCCCGATATGGAGATAGCCGTTCGGCTCAGGTGGAAAACGCGTGACCACTCGACCGCCATGCTTGCCGGCTGCGTGATCGGCGGCCACGATTTCGCGGATAAAGTTTGAAGCGCCAGTCGGTTCAGACACGATAGAGCAATGACTCCTCTGTAGACGAGAAATGTGCGAACCGGGTCGTCGCGGGCTGTTCTATCACAAGAGTGGTATACGGGAGAAGAGCTTATCCGGAGAGGGAGGACATCGGAGCAACCAGATCACTACGCGGTTTGATGAGTCGGCATCTGCATCACACTGAAGTCTTTCTGCGCGATAAGATGCCCTTCCATGCGAAGGCGAAACTCGTAGCGTCCCGGAGCGGGGAAGACTAGTGAAGGGATATTGATCCCGAAATCAGAAATTTGAAGGCGGTCGCCGATGGCAATATTCGGAAGAGTGGCTCGGCAGACGAGCTGTTCGTTGTTGAGATAGATCAAATCGATGTCGAAATGATACGTCCCTTCGGCATCGGTGAGGCAGAAATACAGCCCCATTTGTGAGTGTTGGAAGGGGAAGCTCACGGCCTGCAGGTGGGTGAAGAGGCCGATGAGGCTTTTCTTCTTGGTGACGCTGTCCTCGATGACCTGGTCGCAGACCAAGAAGGCTTGCACGCTCGGCTTCACAACGTCTGTCATACTGCCATTGTACGGGAGTCCTGCGCCTTGTCAAAAAGGATGTGCATTTCAACAAAAAGCCAGGGTGGCCGCCGGTTGTCGCTCGCTTGATAGTGGGGAGCGGAGACACGTGAATCGAGGCTGGGTCTATTGGAAGCCGGTTATCCGATTGTCGCCGCGCTGCCGCGGCTTTCCGCTACATCGCCGAACAGGGTGAGACCGGTGCCGATGCGGCAGTAATGTGGGCTGACGGTGACTAATTCGCCTTTATGGGTATAGAAGTGCCCCACGGTTATGCAAATTTTTCTTCTCTGCATGAGGCAGGCTTCAAACACCGTGTGTCCAGTCATTCGGTCTGCTACGGTGACTGAAGGAGGGTCGTCCGGAGTTGCCTCCCCGCTGGCCTTTGCGTTGATGGTGAAGCGGCCCGCACTATGTGCCGAGAGCGCATTCCGTCTGATATGGCCGACGCGAGTTCCCTGCTCATCGTACAAGTCCATCGTCAGGAGCAACGCCAATGGCTGGGGTTGCGTTTCCAACACCAACTGCTCCTTGCCTTGAAGCTTGACGACCCCGTTCGTGTTTCGAAATACATTCGAGCCGACGTGTAGCTCAAGGCCCTGTTCGGGCTTCTCGATGTCGATCAATTCCGGAGAATCTGTGATGCCGATAGACTTGATTTGGAGCGGGTTGTTCATGTTCCACCATGAGTCTGCCGATGGGAAGAGGAGACCGACGACCGAAGTTTCCCCTCTCCTAGCAGGCTGCGGAAAATCTATATGGGCACGCCAGAACGTCAATGGTCCGAACGGGTCCCCACGTCTAGAACAAGCCTAGTCTAATTAGTCTATTCGGTCTGTCTCGTGTGTTGGGTGGGACGAAACTAACCAGATAGACCAAACAGACTAAATGAACAAGACAGGCTGGCGGACTTTTTCAGCATCCTGTTAGAGACCCGCCGCGTGTGTTTGCGCAAGGTAGGCTATACCACTGTCTCTGTCAAGTCGTGGGTGAACCAGCGGTACAGCGGCCTGAATACTGCTCAGCAGCGTTAGGAATTGAAAAGTGAAAAGCCCTTGTGCTACTGTGCCCGGTCGATCCCTCGTCATTGCTATTTGGTCCCATCGTCTAGCCTGGCCTAGGACGGAGCCCTCTCAAGGCTTAAACACGGGTTCAAATCCCGTTGGGACCACCATACCTTGCTTGACCCGACCGGGAGCCATTTTAATTACTCTTGGCGACCGGATAAAACACCTC